>JAOPVI010000398.1 GCA_025966225.1 Mycobacterium sp.
CCACACGCCCTGCGCGCCAAGGGCGAGCGCCGCGGCAACCTGACCGCCGGAGCCGATACCACCGGCGGCCAACACGGCGGCCCTACCCTCGACGGCGTCTACGACTTCGGGCACCAGCACCATCGACGCGATCTCGCCGGTGTGCCCGCCGGCCTCGTGCCCCTGGGCGATGACGATGTCCACGCCGTTGTCGACGTGCCGCCCCGCATGTTTGGCGCTGCCCGCGAGCGCGGCCACCGGAACACCTGCGGCGTGCACCTGATCGATGACGTCCTTGGGAGGCGAGCCAAGTGCGTTGGCTATCAACTTGATCGGATGCTTGAGCGCCACCTCGACGTGGCTGCGGGCCACCGAATGCAGCCAGCCCAGCACACCCTCCGAGCGTTCTTCGTCCTCGGGCAGCGGCGGCACACCGAGGTCGGCGAGCGTCTTGGCGACGAAGTCGCGGTGGCCTTGCGGAATCAGCTTGTTGATGTCGACCGAGGTGCCCTCGGTGGGCACCTTCGCAGGCATCACGATGTCGACGCCGTACGGCTTGCCGTCGGTGTGCTCGTCCATCCAACCCAGCACGGTCTCGAGCTCGTCGGCGTCGTTGAACCGCACGCAGCCGAGCATGCCGAGGCCGCCTGCCCGGCTGACCGCCGCGGCCACCTTCTCGGAAGGCGTGAAGACGAAGATCGGGTATTCGATGCCGAAGCGATCGCAGAGTTCGGTACGCATTTATTTCTCCCGTCGCTTCGCTCGCCCCGTTTAGCCCGTCGCCCCAGCATGTTTGGCGTGCACGTCGTCCGCCGGCCGTTCCTCGGTGGTGTCCTTGGCCCACCGGTAGTCGGGCTTGCCCGCCGGTGACCGCTTGACCTCGTCGACAAGCCAAAGGCTGCGCGGCACCTTGTATCCCGCGATCTCGTTGCGCACGAAGGCGTCGAGTTCGGCGAGCGTCGGGCGGACTCCGTCGCGGGGCTGCACGACGGCGGCGACGTGCTGGCCGAAGCGCGGATCGGGCACGCCTACCACCAACGCGTCGAAGACGTCGGGGTGGCCCTTGAGCGCGGCCTCCACCTCTTCGGGATAGATCTTCTCGCCGCCGCTGTTGATGGACACCGAGCCACGGCCGAGCATCGTTACGCTGCCGTCCGCCTCCACCTGCGCGTAATCGCCAGGGATGGCATAACGGACGCCGTTGATGACTTGGAAGGTCTGCCGGGTTTTTTCTTCATCCTTGAAGTAGCCGACCGGGATGTGGCCGCGCTTGGCAATGATGCCCCGCACTCCCGAGCCAGGCACCACTTCGTTGCCGTCCTCGTCGAGGACGACGGTGGTCTTGTCGATGGTCACCCGTGGTCCGCCCGTATGCGACTGGCCCTTCGCCACGATGCTGGTGCCGCCGAAACCCGTCTCCGAGGAACCGATCGAGTCCGTGATGATGCGGTTCGGCAGCAGTTCGAGGAACTTCTCCTTGAGACTCGTCGAGAACAGCGCAGCGGTGCTGGCGAGCAGGAAGAGCGACGACAGGTCGTACGTGTTGCCCTCCTCCTGGTGGGCCAACAGGGCGTCGAGCAGCGGCCGGGCCATCGCGTCGCCAGTGAAGAACAACAGGTTCACCTTGTGCTCGTGAATCGCCCGCCACACCTCGTCGGCGTTGAACTCCGGTGCCAGCACGGTCGTTTGGCCGGAGAACAGCGACATCCAGGTGGCCGACTGCGTGGCGCCGTGGATCATCGGCGGAATCGGGTACCGGATCATCGGTGGGTTCGCCGCGGCGGCCTTCGACAGGTCGTACTCGTCCTTGACGAGCTCACCCGTCGCAAAGTCGGTGCCACCGAACAACACTCGGTAGACGTCTTCGTGGCGCCACATCACGCCCTTGGGGAAGCCGGTGGTGCCGCCCGTGTACAGCAGGTAGATGTCGTCGGCGCTGCGCGGCCCGAAGTCACGCTCTGGCGCACCCTGCGCGATCGCGGAGTAGAACTCGATGCCGCCGTATTGATGGAAGTCGTCGTCGCTGCCGTCCTCGACGACCAGGATGGTCTCGATCTTCGGCGTGTCGGGCAGCACGTTGGCGACGCGGTCGCTGTACCGGCGCTCGTGCACCAGTGCGACCATGTCGGAGTTGTCGAAGAGGTAGCGCAGTTCACCCTCGACATAACGGAAGTTGACGTTCACCAAGATGGCGCCCGCCTTGACTATGCCGAGCATCGCGATCACGATCTCGATGCGGTTGCGGCAGTACAACCCGACCTTGTCGTCCTTCTTGACGCCTCGGTCGATCAGGTAGTGAGCAAGGCGGTTGGCCTTCTCCTCCAACTGCGCATAGGTGATTTGTTCGGCCCCAGATATCAGGGCGACACGGTCTGGCACGGCGTCAATGGCGTGCTCGGCAAGATCGGCGATATTCAGGGCCACGGACCTAAACTAGAACGTGTTACATTTCGAGACAAGTCTGTGGCACCGAAGCTGGAAGGCGAACATCTGTGAGCGAGCCGGAAAAGGGCCCCGACGCCCTGATTGAGCAGCGCGGACACACCCTGATCCTGACGCTGAACCGGCCCGAGGCGCGCAACGCGCTTTCGACCGAGATGCTCTCGATAATGGTGGACGCCTGGGACCGCGTCGACGAGGATCCGGAGATCCGGACGTGCATCCTGACGGGTGCGGGCGGCTACTTCTGCTCGGGCATGGACCTCAAGTCAGCGACCAAGGCCCCGCCCGGCGACTCGTTCAAGAGCGGCGGCTTCGACCCGACGCGCATCGACGGCCTCCTCAAGGGCCGGCGGCTCACCAAGCCGTTGATCGCGGCCGTCGAGGGGCCCGCCATCGCGGGCGGCACCGAGATCCTGCAGGGCACCGACATCCGCATCGCGGGCGAGAGCGCGAAGTTCGGCATCTCCGAGGCCAAGTGGAGCCTGTACCCGATGGGCGGTTCCGCCGTTCGCCTGGTCCGCCAGATTCCGTACACGATCGCGTGCGACCTGTTGTTGACCGGCCGTCACATCACCGCCGCCGAGGCCTTGGAGTACGGGTTGATCGGCTACGTCGTGCCCGACGGCGGAGCGCTGGAGAAGGCCCTGGCGATCGCCGAGGTCATCAACAACAACGGCCCGCTGGCCGTGCAGGCGATCCTCAAGGCGATCCACGACACCGAGGGCATGCACGAGCTCGACGCCTTCAAGATCGACACCAAGATCGGCATCGACGTGTTCCTGAGCGACGATGCCAAGGAAGGTCCGCTGGCGTTCAAGGAGAAGCGGGCGCCCAACTTCCAGATGAAGTAGCGCCCTCGCGCTTGGCGCCGGTCACAGTCGTTCGTTGAGCAGACCCCTCACGTCGAGGTCGTCGATGGCCGCGGTCGTGCTGATCATCGCGGCCCGCGACACCTCGATGGGTTGCCACTGCGTTAGCTCAGTCCGAGTTGGCGTGGACGGAGAAGATCTGGGCGTCGATCGCCCGCACCGACGGGACGCTGCAGCTGGACTTCGGGCTTGGCAAGTACCAGAACCGCGGCATCATCGACGGCTTCGGCGGCGTGTCCCGAGGCCGGGAGCAGTGGACGGTGCGGGCCAGTCGCGAACTTCATTCCGCGCCGGAGGCGACGGCCGTCGGGCCGGTCCGCATGGAGGTCGTCGAACCATTGCGCCAGATGCGCTTCGTGCTGGAACCCAATGACGTCCAGCCGATCTCGTTCGACGTGGTCCTTTCTGGGGTGACGCCCCCGTACTTCGAGGAACGCAACCTGGTGCGCAACCGCCGCACCGGTCGGGTCGATGTCGACGTCATCCGATACCACCAGGGCGGTTGGGCGACCGGAACGGTCACCGTCGACGGCCAGACCCACGACGTCAACCACGAAGAGTGGTTCGGGTTCCGCGACCACTCCTGGGGTGTCAGGCAGGCCATCGGCGCGCCGGCAGGTGACCTCATCCCCACTCCAGCCGCCCCGTCGGGGGTCCGCGGCGGGATGAAGTGGTCGCCTGCCTTCTTCCAGCGCCCCGACGGGACCTATTACGAGACCGCGATCTTCATCGTCGAGGGGCCGTGGGAGTACAGCTCGGCCTACCTCAACGACGCCGACGGCAATCAGACGCCGGTGCGCGTCACCGAGGTCGAAGCGCTCGGCGATTCCGGATTCTTTCTGAAGACCGCTGGATACGGCGACTGGGCGGGGCACAAGCACGGGTCGTGGACGGGCGCGCTTCACGTCGACGGCGAGTACCTCGCGGACTGCTGGAGTGACGAAAACCTCGCCGCTCTAGGCCAATTCCGCGACACCCCCATTCGCGTTCGCGACGGTGACGCGGTCGGATACGGAATCATGGAGAGCCTCATCGGCGTTGTCTGGCCCGAGCTCGGGCTCACAGCGGAGTCCGATCACAAGGTGTCCTATACCTGACCGAGGGCCGGTTAGCTCAGCACCTTCTTCGTCGGGGTGAACACCACCGGCATGGCCTCCGGTCCGCTGACGAAGTTGGCCGGCCGCAACGGCACCTCGGCGCCGTCTGCCAGCCTGAGATCCGGCAGCCGCTCCAGCACCCGAGTCGTCATCATCGATAGCTCCAGCCGGGCCAGCTGATTGCCGAGGCAGAAGTGCGACCCGAACCCAAAGGCCATGTGGCTGTTCGGATTGCGGTCGATGCGGAAGTTGTCGGGATCACCGAACTGCGTCTCGTCGAAGTTGGCCGACTCGAACATCAGCATGATCTTCTCGTCCTTGCGCATGTCGGTTCCGTGGAACGTGGTGTCCGCGGTGAGCGTGCGGCACATGTTCTTCACGGGCGAGGTCCAGCGCAGCATCTCCTCGATGGCGGCGGGGAGCTTCTGTTGGTCAGCCACCAACGCGTCCCACTGATCCCGGTGGCGCAGCAGTTGTTCCGTTCCGCCGGACAGGGTGTGGCGGGTGGTCTCGTCGCCGCCGATGAGAATCAGCAGGGTCTCCATGACGATCTCGTCGTCGGCCATCTTCTGGCCCTCGACCTCCGAGTTCACCAGGATGGAGAACAGGTCCTCGGTGGGCTCGGCGCGACGCTTGCCGATGATGTCCATGGTGAATGCCGTGTAGCCGGCGAAGGCGTCCATGACGGCCTGCGCCGTCAGTTCGTCGATGTGCGAGCTGAGCCCGGTGACCAGGTCGTCGGACCACTTCAGCAGCAGCTCACGGTCCTCGGGCAGCACGCCGAGCATGTCGCCGATCACCGCCATCGGCAGTGGGGCGGCGATGTCCCGGACGAAGTCGCACTCCCCCCGTTCGCAGACCGAGTCGATCAGCGCGTCGCACAAGGTGCCGATCGACGGCACCTTGTCCATTACCCGCTTGCGGGTGAAGCCGGCGTTGACGAGCTTGCGGCGCAACAGATGCGACGGATCGTCCATGTCGATCATGTACGGCATGCCCGGCGTCTCCGGCCGGATGCCGCCGGTGTTGGAAAACACCTCCGGGTTGCGCTCGGCGTCGAGCACCGCCTGATACGTCGTCGCCGCCGCCAGTCCGTTGCGATCTCGGAACACCGGCTGATTGGTGCGCATCCACCGGTAGGCCTCGCGCGCCCCGCCGTCGGCGTAGAAGGTGCCGTCGGTGAAGTCGACGTCGGGCTTGGTTCCCTGGGGGTGGGAGCGAAGCGACTCGAGGGACGTTGACGCGGGAACGGTTGTCATGAAATCTCCTTGGCATCACCGAAAGTCATCTCGACGTTCTCAACAGAAACCGACATCAATGCACGCTTCGGCAAGCCAAGCGACGCTAGCTCCTTGGCGTAGGGATGATCGCCCAACCACAGCCGGACACCTCCCGGCCTATATCGAGCGCCCACCATCGACATCTCGAAGGAAGTCTCCAGCGTCTGACCATCGCGATGCGCATATGAGCGCAACACTTGCTTGCGATTAGAGGCAGCCGATGGAACCGCCAGACCACGACGGAATTCCATGCCCGCCACGAGCTGTCCGTCGATGCTGGCGTCGAAGCCGAACTGGTCGCCATCGCGAATCGTGAAATCGGCCAGGACCTTCGGAAAACCCCAAATCGTCCGTCCAGCTTCCATAGTGAAGGCCTGGTCGACGAGCATGTGGTGAATGAATGTCGACTGCAGCCCACGCAGCCTCGACACCTTCGTCCCGGGCTGGTTGACCATCACGCCGGTGCTCAGTTCGTGGTACTGGCCGAGGTCGCCGTCGATGAAGTGCGCCAGTATCAGTGCGACGATGGCACGCCCGGGTAGGTAGCGGCAAACCTGTAGGCCGCTGTGGTCGATCATGGCTTGTGCGGCGTCGGCGTCGACGGAGAACATCGCCATGTGCTGCGTCGCGGTCCGGATCTTTACCGGCATGGTCAGCACGGTGCCTGCGATGGTGTGCTGAGAGGGCGATATGGCGTCTGTCACAGACCAAATCTAGAACGCGTTCTAGACACCTGGCAAGAAAGTGTCTAGTCACCCCGCCCCACCCCTCCCGCGAGCAGACGCAAAAGCCCCTGAATGTGCGCGATTGAGGGGCATTTGCGTCTGCTCGCGGGAAGAAGTGGCTACACCAGGCTCGCGAGTTCGCGGATCTGGTCGCTCGAACGTGCGCCGATCACCATCATCGTGACCCCCGCGGCTTCCCAGGCCTTGATCTGTTCCCGCACGTAATCGAGGTTGCCCACGATCGCCGAGTCGTCGACGAGCTCATCGGGAATGACCGCAGCGGCCTGATCCTTTCGGTCGCTGCGGAACAGCGCGGTGACCTCGTCGACCACGTCTGCGTAGCCCATCCGGCGGTAGACGTCGGCGTGGAAGTTGGTGTCCTCGGCGCCCATGCCGCCCATGTACAGCGCGAGGTGCGGCTTCATCAACTCCATGATCGCGGGGCGGTCGTCGGTGATGACCACCTGCGCCGTCGCGCAGATCTCGAAGGTCTCCCGCGTGCGCCGGGCACCTGGCCGCGCGAAGCCCTCGTCGAGCCATTCGTTGTACATGTCCGCGATCCGCGGCGAGTAGAAGATCGGCAGCCAGCCATCGCAGATCTCGGCAGCCAGCGCGACGTTTTTGGGACCCTCTGCGCCCAGCATGATCGGGATGTCGGCCCGCAGCGGATGGGTGATCGGCTTGAGGTTCTTACCAAGCCCGGTGGTGCCCTCGCCCGTCAACGGCAACGGGTAGTGCGGGCCGGCGCTGTGCACCGGAGCCTCGCGGGCCCAGACCTGTCGCAGGATGTCGACGTATTCGCGCGTGCGGGCCAGCGGCTTGGGGAACTTCTGCCCGTACCAGCCCTCGACGACCTGCGGACCCGAGACCCCGAGCCCCAGAATGTGCCTGCCGCCGGAGAGGTGATCCAACGTCAGCGCGGCCATCGCGCATGCGGTTGGCGTGCGCGCCGACAGTTGAATGACCGACGTGCCGAGCCGCATCCGCGTGGTCTCCCGGCCCCACCACGCCAGCGGCGTGTAGGCGTCCGAGCCCCAGGCTTCGGCGGTGAACACGGTGTCGAAAGCGGCCTCCTCGGCGGCCGCCACCAATTCCGCATGGTCGGTCGGCGCGTTGGCGCCCCAATATCCGAGCTGCAGACCCAGCTTCATTCCGACCAACCTTCCCGGACCACGCGACCCGTTCTTGCCTCGATTGTTAGAACCTGTTCTACTCGATGCCGTGAGCGCCAGCCAAAGCAGCCCGGCCCAGACCCCACCTCGTACGGAAGACCACGAGCCGCCCCTCTCCGCTCCGCTGAAACTGTCGTTCGACTACACCCGTTCAGTCGGTTCAGTACTCGGCGAGTTCTTCACCGCTCTGCGTGGACGACGCGTCGTCGGCGTGCGCGGGTCGGACGGCCGGGTGCACGTTCCGCCTGCCGAGTTCGACCCGGTGACCTACGCCCCGCTGTCGGAGATCGTACCGGTGGCCAGCGTCGGGACGGTCGTGTCGTGGACGTGGCAGCCCGAGCCGCTCGAGGGCCAGCCGTTGGACCGGCCGTTCGCGTGGGCGCTGGTGAAGCTGGACGGCGCGGACACCCCGCTGCTGCACGCGGTAGACGCAGGCTCCTCTGCGGAGATAAGCACCGGAGCGCGGGTGCACGTGCACTGGGCCGCCGAACCTGTCGGCGCCATCACCGACATCGCCTACTTCGCATTGGGGGATCAGGCCGAGGACGTCTCCGACGTCGCCGATGACCGCGATCCGGTGACGATGATCGTCGTGCCCACCCAGATCGAAATCCAGCACACCGCGTCGCTTCCCGAGAGCAGGTTCCTACGTGCCCTCGAAGAGGGCAAGCTGGTCGGCGCGAGGACGGGCAAGGATGGCGCCGGAGAAAAAGGAAAGGTCTACTTCCCGGCCCGCGAGGCC
>JAOPVI010000427.1 GCA_025966225.1 Mycobacterium sp.
GATCTGGTTGGTGCGGTCGTTGAGCGCACCGAACCCGCCAACGCGCGAGCCCGTCATCGTCAGCCCCATGCTCGAAAGCATCGGCAATTCGTGCAGGGTGATCTCGGCGCCGTGCCCCGGCGGATTCGGGCCGATGTCAATGCCGACGCCTTCGTCCCTTCGTCCGTCGGCGATCAACGTCACACCGAGCACGAGGTCCTGGTCGATGGGGCCCCGGCCATTGCCGATGTCACTGGCGATGTCGCCGGCGATCACAGCACCCTGGGAAAACCCGACGATGACGAAACTGGTCAGCGGGCAACGGTTGTTGATCTCGGTGATGGCCTTCACCGAGGCGTCCATGCCCTCCTTGCGGCTGTCGTTGTACGACATCTGCTTGTCCGCGGCGAACGGATTGTGGAACTGCGCCGTGTACGGCACCGTGTACTCGGCCAGCCGGTCGGCACCGAAGGCGTCGCGGAGCGGATTGGTGACGTTCAACAGCAGGGCAATCGGGAACTGCACCGGGTTGAGCGGATCGAGCTGCGGCGAGGACTCCCACGTCCCTGGGATCGAGAGCACCTGGACGTCCGGACAACTGGCGTCCTGGAACTCGGGCCGCGGCTTCGAGGGCGACGAGCTGGGCGGCACGGCACCCGGGAGCGACGTGACAGGCGGATTCGCCGACGGCGGCGGGCTGGCCGGCTGGCGCATCCACACCACGAGGGCGGCCACGACGACACCGACGAGCACCGTGACGGCGATGGCCGCGGCGACGCCGAGGATGCGGTGCCGCTTGCGGCGGCCGGTGTTTGCCATGGATTTCTAATGCTCCTCGCGTGCGCGGTGGATTTCCGTTGCTCCTAGCAGAGCTTGTCAGTCGCGATGCGAATGTAGTCGGCCGTCACCGAGTTGACCTCGCCGGTAGGCGAAGCGGCCGCACTCAATCCCGAGGCACGCACGTCAGCGCGCACCACGGGCAACACGAAGTCCCACACGGCCTGATCCGTCTGATGGGCGGCGCGCGCCTGGCACACGTACGAGCCGATGGTCAGTGCCACCATCTCACTGGACGGCCGGACGCTCGTCCCAGCCAACGCATCTAGGTAGCCACGCTGCTTGGCAGTTACGACGAGGGCGGGTTCGGCACCGTTCGGCGGTTGCACGATCGACTGAATTCCGGACGCGGTGGACGCCGATTCCGAGGACGGCATTCCGATGCCTGCGACTACTTCGTTGCCCATCGAACAACCCGATGCCAGAAGCGCGGCACAGGTCGCCAGTTCTGCCGTTCGTCGTACCTCTAGTCGCACCACTCCAAGGTACCGGCTGCCTCGCAGCGGCCCGCGTGCCCGCGTTGCTGGCCGCCCTACTTGATGGCGGCGACGAGGTCGCCCGACATCGCGCCGAGCTGCGGCGCCCAGCTGCCCCAGTCGTGTTGACCCGAGGTCGGGAAGTCGAAGTGCCCGTTGTGGCCACCGACCGAGCGGTAGTGCTGATAGAAGGTGCGGTTGCTGCCCGCGGCCTGGTCGCAGTAGCCGATCATCGCCGCGGGGTCGGTGCATTCCACTGCCACCGGGCTGTAGACCCACAGCCGCGTGTTGTTGGCGTTCAGCAAATCGACGTGTACGTCGGGGTCATGCCATTTCCACCGGCCCAGTTGCGCCGCACCCCACATGGCTTGGGTGTCGACGCTGCCGAACTGGTTCAGGCCCGCGGTGATGGCTCCGTTCATGGAGGTGGCCGACGGGGTCAGGAAGCCAGAAAGGGAGCCCGCGTAGCGGTAGCGGTCGGGGTGGAACGCCGCAAGCGCCATGGCCCCGTAACCGCCCTGGGCGGCGCCGACCACGGCGTGCCCGTTGGGTGCGAGGCCCCTGTTGGCGGCCAGCCAATTCGGAAGTTCCTGCGAAAGGAAGGTGTCCCACTGCTTGCTGCCGTCGGCTTCCCAGTCCGTGTACATGCTCCAGGCGCCGCCCGCAGGCGCGACCACGGAGATGCCCTTGCCCGCGAGGGTGTTGAACGCGCCTGCGCCCACCCAGTTGCTCACCTCGGGCGCGGCGTTGAAGGCGTCCAGCAGCACGACGGCGTGCGGGCCGCCGGCCTGGAAGGCCACCGGGATGTCACGTCCCATGGCGGCAGAGGGCACCTGAAGGAACTCGACGCCTGCGGCCTTGGCGACATGTGGGCTGGCCACCCACAACGCCGCGGCCAGCGCGATCGCGCCCATCGTCCGACCCCAGCCTGATAAGCGGCTCCGCCGCTGGTGCATCGAGAGCAACCTCATACCCACCTCATTGTTTGTGCCGCTAGTCGCTTTTCACGGATGTCCCAGCCCGACGTGTAGTGAATCACATCCGCGCGAGGGGTTGCGCCGGAAACGACCGACGGCGGCGACCCCAGAGGGATCACCGCCGTCGGCTCGAGACGTTGCTGGTTCGCTACGCCTGCGGCGCAGCGTTGAGCACGCGCTGCAGGTCGGGCTTCATCTGCTGGAGCTGCGCACCCCAGTAGGGCCAGTCGTGCGTGCCCGCGTCGGGGAAATTGAACACACCGTTCTTGCCGCCCGCGGCGATGTAGTTCTCCTGGAACGTCCGGTTGGTGCGGACGGTCAGACCCTCGAGGAACTTGGCTGGCACGTTGTTGCCGCCGAGCTCACTGGGCTTGCCGTTGCCGCAGTACACCCAGATGCGGGTGCCGTTGGCGACGAGCGTCGGGATCTGCACCATGGCGTCGTTGTACTTCCACGCCGGGTCGGTCTCGGCGGGTCCCCACATGTCGTTCGCCTTGTAGCCGCCTGCGTCACCCATCGAGATGTTGATCAGGCCCGGCCACCAACCTTCGGACGGGTTGAGGAAGCCGGACATCGAACTCGCGTAGATGAACTGGTCGGGATGGTGCGCGGCCATGACGAGTGCCGAGCCGCCTGCCATCGAGAGCCCGACCGCGGCACTACCCGTGGCCTTGACACCTTTGTTGGCGGACAGATAGGCGGGCAGCTCCTGGGTCAGGAACGTCTCCCAGTTGTAGGTGGAGCAGCCGGCCTTGCCGCACGCCGGCTTGTACCAGTTGGAGTAGAAGCTGGACTGGCCGCCGACGGGCATGACCACGGAAATACCCGAGCCGTTGTACCACTCGAAAGCCGGGGTGTTGATGTCCCAGCCGTTGAAGTCGTCCTGGGCGCGCAGCCCGTCGAGCAGGTACAGCGCCGGTGAGTTGGCGCCACCACTTTGGAACTGAATCTTGATGTCGCGGCCCATCGACGCCGACGGAACCATCAAATACTCAACCGGAAGCCCCGGCTTGGAGAATGCCCCCGCGGTAGCGGTGCCCCCAACGAAGCTGATGAGCCCCGGTAGCGCGGCCGCCGTCATTGCGGCGACGGCGAGCCGACGGCCCCAAACGCTCCGCATCTTCCCTACAAAACCCATAGTGCTACCTATCCCATCTTTATCGTCAGCCGCACATCAGACTCGCTGTGTGCAGCCTGTAGTCAACCACACACCCGTGTGATCGACCTCTACTGCGAATGTCCCGCGCTGATCACCGCAGGTCGCCCCTAGCCATTGAGGGTGGCGATCAGATCGGGTTTGAGGGCTTGGAGCTGCGCTGCCCAATAAGCCCAAGAGTGGTTCCCTTCGGGGGGAAACACGAACGTGGCGTTGCTGCCGCCTGCCTTGGTGTACTTCTCCTGAAAACGCTTGTTACTGCCGATGGCCAACTGTTCCAAACTGTTGGCGTTGAACGACTGATCCGGTGGCACGCTCTCATCGAGCGTTCCGCCGCCTGGCGCGCAGTAGACCCACAGCCGGGTGCCGTTGGCCACGATCCGGGAGACCTGCTCGACGGGGTCGTTGCGCTTCCACGCGGAGTCCCACGGCAGGCCCCACATGTTGTCGACGTTGTAGCCGCCCGCGTCGATCATCGCGAAGCGGATCGCCTGCTTCATGAACAGTGTCGACGGGTTGAGGAACCCGGACAGCGACGCCGCGTAACTGAACTGCGAGGGGTGGTACGCCGAGAGGATCAGCCCGGCGCCGCCGGCCATCGAAAGTCCGACGATGCCGTTGCCCGTCATCGAGATCTGCTTGTTGGTGGCGAGCCACCGGGGTAGCTCGCTGGTGAGGAACGTCTCCCACTTATAGGTGTAGGCCTGGTTGTTGCGGTTCGACGGCGAGTACCAGTCGGTGTAGAAGCTCGACTCTCCGCCGACCGGCATCACCACGGCGACGCCCGAATCGTTGAACCACTCGAAAGCGGGGGTGTTGATGTCCCAGCCGTTGAAGTCGTCCTGCGCGCGCAGCCCGTCCAGCAGGTACAGCGCCTTGCTCGGAGCGGCAACTGCCTCGGCGGGGCCCGGCGACGGCCCGAGCGTGGGCGTCGGCGGCGGAGCGCCTTCGGGCACCGGAGCCGGGGGCGGAGCCACCACCGGCGGATGGGCAGGCTGGAACTGAATGCGGATGTTGCGTCCCATCGACGCGGAGGGAACATCGAGGTATTCGACGGGCAAACCCGGGCGGGAGAACGCCGCCGCCCGAGGGGTACCGTTGACGAGGTCACCTAAAACGCCGAGGGCGGGCAGCGTCAGCGCCGCGGCGAGGACGACGGAGGCATTGCGGGCACTGCGGAACACGAATTTGATGGCCCCGAAACGGGCGGGGGAGCCGCTGAAGAGTTCAGGCGAGCTGGCGTCAACGGGCGAAGTCGTACGCATTTGCTGGTCGTACCATCCAATTCGTATGTCCGGCGCAGCATCCACTGCGGTTTCCGTGGCATAGGGCATGACGCGCGCGGGGGCGCCCAACTGCTTATCGTTCCGACGTGATCAAAGCGTTACTCAACCTGTCACACAAGCAGAGCACCCAGCTGACCAGCAAATCTCGTGGCGTGCGTCACGAGTTCGTCATGGCTTCGTCAGGGCCCCGTGGCCGGCAGTCCGGTGTACGGCGGGACCTTGGGCGGCGGCTCCGGCAGCCCGCAGCGCGCGAGCTCACGCTCCGGAACGCGATCTATCCGGTAGCTGGTGAACTTCGGTGAATTCACGAGGTTCGACAAGAAGCGGCGGACGCCCAGCTCGCCACGCACCGACGTGAGCATGGCCTCGGTCTCTGGACACTTCAGCGCCGCCTCGGCCTGGGCTATCCACTCCTCGTCCAGATAGGCGGGGAGGAACGGAACCTCCTTGAGGTACGGCCCCTCGGCCACCGCCCAGTCCGGGAAGAGGTTCTTGTCGTGGCCGATCCTGGCGTCTTCGAGTCGGGCCGTGTGCATGGCCAACGGGTTGGCCAGCCCGATCTGGTCGATGACGCGGACGTTCAGGCCCACGTTCATGCCGAGCATGCCCAGGTTCGTGAAGAACACGGTGTGCGGACCCCTCGGCCCACCAGGCGGCTGCGGCACGTCGGGCGGGGGCGGAACTGCCGGCACCACGTCCCACTGGTCGTAGTTGCCCGATGGGAGCAGCAGCGCGCCGACGGGAGTGTTGTTGATCGCGCTCAGCACTGCGCGCATTCGCGGATAGTCGAGATAGTCGGCCGCGGTGAGGGGATGAGCATGCCCGGTGGCCTGCGCATAGAACCGTCGCTCGTCGACGATGCCGGAGTACGTGACCCGGGTTGCATCGGCACCCAGCCCGGGAGAGTTCGCCGCCCACAGCGCCCACCCCATCGCCGCCAACCAGATCACGCCCGTGGCGCCCGCCAACAGATACCCAGGGCCACGGGTGGCTCTTGCGTGCTGCGGCAACACGATTGGAATCACCGCAACGGGTATCAGCAGACAGAACACCGGTGTCAACAGCACCCGGCCGTGCATGAAGTCGCCGCCCTGCCTGATCCAGTAGATGGCCTGGAGCAGGCCGCTCACCAGGATGAAGAACACGATGGTGTTGGGGCTCTGGGCGAGCCGTGCCCACCGACCCTGGTTCCGCGGCGGGCGTTGGCGTGTCCCCCACAGCAGTCCACGGACCGCCAGGAGCAACAGCGCCAAACCGACCAGCAGCACCAACGGCACCCAGAGCAGATACGGGCGATTGAAGTTGGCCAAGTAGACGAACCCTTGTGACCACTTGGATCCCGAAGCGTCCTTGGCGACCGCGGTGCCCGGCACCAAAAGGCCGTAATACCCCATCCGGAAGATCTGATAGCCGACCGGGAGCAGTCCGCCTGCGATGACGATCAGCAGCCGTCGCCGCCAGCCGCTGGCCGCGACGAGCATCATCACCAACCCGAGTCCGCCGATCAACGCGAGCTCCGGACGCACCAGCACGCTCAGTCCGGCGACGAACGCCAACGTGCCGTCGAAGCGTCTGCTAGTGGCATCGTGCGGACTGAGCCCAGGGGGCGGGTTGATCCGTGGCGCCTGCGACCAGCACACCATCATCCACCACAACAAGCCGAGATAGGCGAGCACCAAACCGTTTTCGAGACCGGACGTCGCGAAGTCACGGGCAGGCGGCAGCGCGGCGTATACGAGCACACCAGCAGGGAGCAGCAGCGCCCGCCGCCCGCGCAGGCTGGGCGCATAGAGCCTGGCCGTACCCAACATCACGAACACCAGACCCGCCACGCTGAGCACGAGGGCCAAGGTCAACGCCACATACTCCAACTGCACCGGACCGGCGAGCCAGCCGCCGAGCGTGACGAGATACGTCCACACCGTGGAGGTGTTGGCTTCCACCCGTTCACCCTGGTTGAACACGGGACCGTTGCCCGCCAACAGGTTTCGCACGGTGCGCAGCACGATCAGGCCGTCGTCGGCAATCCAACGGCGCTGCCAGCTGCCCCACCCGAAAAGCGCGGTGACGACCAGCACGCTCACCCACAGGCTGACGCGGACCGTGACGTCGTACGGAAACGCGGGCCACCGCGCCACCTGCGGCGGCGTCCTGACCCGGCTCCGGTCAGCTGAAGAAGGCTGCGGCACCGACGGTTCCGATCAAGGCCACGCCAAGCAGCTGCAGCACGCGGTCGCGGAATATGATGTCCTCGGGCTCGCCCGCGATGCCGCCGTCGACGTCGACGGCATATCGCAGGATGGCAATGGTGAATGGGATCATCGACACCGCATACCAGGAGCCATGGGTGCCTGAGGCCGAGTCCCGCTGGAACGCCCACAACCCGTAGCAGACCACGACCGCGGTGGCGGACAAGGTCCACACGAAGCGGAGGTAGGAGGTGGTGTAGCTCTCGAGCGACTTGCGGATCTTCGCCCCGGTGCGCTCGGCCAGCTGCAATTCTGCGTAGCGCTTGCCCGCCACCATGAACAGCGAGCCGAACGCCATGCAGAGCAGGAACCATTGCGAGAGCAGGACGTTGGCGGCCGCGCCGCCCGCAATGGCCCGGATCAGATACGCCGACGAGACGATGCAGATGTCCAGCACCGGCTGATGCTTCAACCCGAAGCAGTACGCCATCTGCATGGCGATGTACACCGCGATCACGATCACGAGGTTCGGCGATACCAGCCAGGAGATCGCCAATGACGCCACGCCGAGCACCACGGCCAACCCGTAGGCCAGCGAGGCGGGCACCACTCCCGCGGCGATCGGCCGGAAGCGCTTGGTGGGATGCTGCCGGTCGGCCTCGACGTCGCGGGCGTCGTTGACCAGGTAGACGCACGACGCAGCCATGCTGAACGTGACGAACGCAATGCTGACCTTGATCAGCACGTCGCGGATGTCGTAGTGCACGTCGCCACCGAAGGCGAACAGCGGTGCGGCGAAGACCAGCAGGTTCTTCACCCATTGGCGCGGCCGGACGGCCTTGACGATGCCCGTGACCAGGTTCTTGGGCGGTGCGCCGACCGGGGCGGCATCTTCACTCATCGACATCTCCTTCGACGCGGTCCACGATGGCGCCGACGGTCTTCGCCACGACTGCCCCCACTGCCACTCCAGTCAATACGTCACTCGGATAGTGCACACCAAGGACCAAGCGGGACAACGCCATTGGCGGTACCAACAGCCACGGCAGCGGCAACCCAGTCGCACGCGCCAGCAGGATCGATGCGGCGGTCGTCGACGTGGCGTGCGCCGACGGGAAGCTCAGCTTGCTCGGAACACCCACGTTGACGGCGATGGCCGGGTCGTGCGGGCGTTGTCGGCGCACCACCCGTTTGATCACCACCGCCGCGGCGTGGGCGAGGAAGGCACCGACCCCGACGGCCAACCAGTCGCGGCGCTTGGCGGGCTG
>JAOPVI010000007.1 GCA_025966225.1 Mycobacterium sp.
CACCACAGGGTGGCCGAGATCAACACCCCGAGAACTACAGCGCCGAGGACGCGGGGATGGTGCAGGTCTTCGGTTGCCCCCGCTCCCAGCTCGACGATCGTCTCGCCCAGCGCGATGATGATGACCGCACCGTGGCGCTCGACGAAATACGAAGGTACGACCCGAAGTTCGCTGATTCGGGCTATCAGGGGACTGCCGAAGTCGACCGCCGCCGCCGCGACCCACAGCAACTCACGGTAGGGGGTGGCCACAAATGCGGCGGCAACGATCAGGGCCGGCCCGACGAGCAGGCCCGGCACCAGTCGGCGGATCGCCGACGCCAATTCATCCTCGTCTCGGGATGACGAGGCGATGAACATACCGGCGTTGATTAGGCGGACGGCGAGCAATGCGAGCCCGAAAACGACTGCCCCGGTGGTGAACGCGGTTGGCAGTGCGATCACCGCGATGAGCATCGCCGCCATCGCGACGATGATCAGAGTCAGGTGGATCACCCGCGCCGTTTCGAACGTGTTGGTCAGCCAGGCGTAGCACACCCACGCCCACCACAGGGCGAGCAGAGCGAGCACACCCCGGCCGAAACCCTGCCAGGAGATGTCACTGAGCATGAGGTGGGTGACCTGCGACATCGCATACACGAACGTGAGGTCGAAGAACAACTCCAGGTTGCCAACCGACCGCCCATTCGTCTCCCGCGACTCCCGGGTTTCGTCGGTGTCGGGCTCGCGGCCGGTCGATCCCCCGGCGGCGTTGCCGTCGTCGAACGTCATTGTCGACCGGTGGTCATGATCATCGCCCGTTGCTATTCACCAGTGATGTTGTTCTCCGACACCACCTTCTCGGGGATGATCCGCACCAGCAGCATCCCCTCGCCCGCATTGAGCCGGCCGTACTCCTCCGCCCCGACGTAGCGGCGGGCGATCGTCATCGATGCACAACCCGACCCGGGGATCGCGAAGCGCCGCCCGGCCCTTGACGGACTTGGACCCGGTGGTGATCAGCAGATCGTCGCCTTCGAGAACGAACCACACCGGCACGACGTGCGGGCGACCGTCGCGGCGAGTGGTGGCCCACTTGGCCGTTCGGGTTCCGGCGGTGATGAAACCGCGATACTCGGTATCCGACATTGCTGGCATGACAACCTCCACGGTGAGATTGCGAGTTCAGTGCCGGCACCGTCAAGCGTCGCAGCAGAGCCGGTTGGCCCATCGCGCTACGGGTGGAGGACGACTTTGGTCCAGCCGTCGTCGCGGGCGTCGAAGTGTTGGTAGCCCGACGGGGCCTCGTTGAGCGGCAGTTCGTGGGAGACGATCCAGGACGGCTTGGCCCGGCCCTCGTGGATCAGGTCACGAAGCTGGCGGTTGTAGTGCTTGACGTTGGCCTGCCCGGTGCCGACCTTTTGACCCTTGAACCAGAACTTGCCCATGTCGAAGGCGATCTTGCCCTTCTGCTCCAGCTTGTCGGGTGCGTTGGGGTCCTGCGGCAAGAAGATGCCCACCACTCCGATGTGCCCGGTGAACCGGACCGAGTCGACCAGCCGGTTCATGGTCATCGCCGAATCTTCCTGTCCCTGAGGGTCATGGGCTTGATAGCCGACGCATTCACAGCCCTTGTCGGCGCCCCGTCCGCGGGTCTGGTCGAGCACCTGCTCAACCGGATCACCCTTGGAATCGTCGATGGGGATGACGCCGATCTGTTCGGCAAGGCGCAGACGATCCGGATGCCGGTCCACGATCATCACCTTGCTGGCGCCTTGAAGCATCGCCGAGTACGCCGCCATCAGGCCCACGGGGCCGGCCCCGTAGACCACTATCGAATCACCGGGCTGCATGTCGGCCATGCGGGTGCAGTGCCATCCGGTGGGGAAGATGTCGGACAGCATCACGTAGTCGGCTTCCTTCTCCTGGGCGTCCTCGGGTAGGCGCAGGCAGTTGAAGTCGCCGAACGGCACCCGCAGATACTCGGCCTGTCCGCCCCAGAACGGTCCCATCCCGGCGAACCCGTAGGCGGCGCCGGCCATCTTCGGGTCGGGATGCACCGTCAGGCAGAACGCGGTCAGCCCTTCCTCGCAGTTGCGGCAGAAACCGCAGCCGATGTTGAACGGCAGACACACCCGGTCCCCGGGCGATACCTTGACCACCGCGTTGCCGACCTCGGCGACGATCCCCATGTTCTCGTGACCGAGGACCATGCCCTGCTCCAGATCGGTGCGGCCCTCATACATGTGCAGGTCCGACCCGCAGATATTGGTGGTGGTGATCTTCACCAGCACGTCGGTCGGGTGCTCGATCTTGGCATCTGGAACGTCTTTCACGACGACCTCACGCGGTCCGTCGTACACAACTGCTTTCATGTCGAATCCCCTGACTATCTAGTGCCGTTCTGGTCCGTGCCTGCCTCCTCGTAGTGTGCGATGCCGAAGGGAGCCCGGGCCCTGGGCCGGCAAGCCGAATATTGGGGGGCAAGTTCGGCCCATCAGTACAAGCCGCCGGCATCATCCCGATTCTGGCGGAGACTAATGGCCATGCGAACCCACCGCTCGCACTGGACAGCTGACCTGGGAAGTGGGCGACCATGATTGACGAACCGATCCCACGCGAGGGTGGCGATGTTTCGGTCGACGCCCGACAGCACATGTGGGTAAATGCACTTGGCGCGTTCGCGCGACGACCGCCACCTTCTCGGTGACGGAACTTGATACACCGGGATGAAATTCCGACCGCACCTTCACGCCGGCGGGACCAGGAAATCGGCGGCTCAAGCGCCGAGTCTTGCGGTAGCAGGCGCACCCACAACAGCGCAATCGGCGGACGAGCCTGCGGTATACGTCCCGAAGGAAGGAGTTCGCCATGGCGAATACATTGCAGGGCAAGAGGGTCGCGATCTTAGCTGCGGACGGCGTGGAACGCGTCGAGTTGGAGAGCCCGCGCGAGGCGGTGCAGGACGCCGGCGGGGAGACCGAACTGTTGTCATTGAAGGCGGGTGAGATTCAGGCGCGTAACAACGACCTCGAATCGGCGGGTACCTTCACCGTCGACCGAGTGGTCGCCGACGCATCGGTCAACGACTACGACGCCTTGTTGCTGCCCGGCGGGACCGTCAATCCCGACAAGCTTCGCATCGATGAAACCGCTGTCTCGTTCGTGCGTGCCTTCGTGGGCTCGGGAAAGCCAGTGGCGGCGATCTGCCACGGCCCGTGGACGCTGGTGGAGGCCGGCGTGGCTAAGGGCCGGACACTGACGTCGTATCCAAGTGTGCGTACCGACCTACGCAACGCGGGTGCCAACGTCGTAGACGAGGAGGTCGTCATCGACGGGAATCTGATCTCCAGTCGGTCACCCGACGACCTGCCCGCGTTCTGCAACGCCATCGTCGATGCGTTCGCCCAATCCCCGGCGGGCGCAACGGGACGGTGACCTTGCCGTCCGTCTCGCTGGGCTCCCTAAGCCGAATCGCGAATCGGTCTAGGGCATCGTCCCCTGAGATCCATTCGAAGAGGAATTTTTGGTCTGCCGGGACGACGCTGCGACCCCAGCCAGTGGACAGGGTGGCACGAGAAGTGATGGGACACCTCGCCACTGCGGCTGGGTTTCTGCTTTTCCGGTAATCACTACCTAGAAGGAAGTTCACCATGGCTACTAGAGCATTGCTGGTACGGCTCGAGGCCAAGCCCGGCAAAGAACGTGCAGTCGAGGATTTTCTTGTCTCGGCGCTCCCGCTTGTCGAGCAGGAACCCGGCACGACGCCGTGGTTGGCGGTTCGGTTCGGCCCGTCTACGTTCGGCATCATCGACGCGTTCCCGGACGAGGCGGCACGCGAGGCTCATCTTGGCGGCCCCATTGGAAAGGCCCTCGCGGAGAAAGCCAATGAGCTCTTCGCCTCGCCACCGGACATCAGCAATCTCGACGTTCTCGCCAACAAGCTCTGACGCCGCGATGCTGTTGCCCCCGGCGTTGTCGCGCGGTTTCTCAATCTGCAAACGCACGCACAAGCGCGGGGTGACGGGTGGGGCCCAGGTTGCGGCTGACAGCACCGTTCGTGCCGAAAGGCCTAATACTCATTCGCCTTTTGGCTACCGCAGGACTGTTTCTGGCGAAACTGCGCGGGGTATCTGCCGCAAACCATCGATTCGACAGGAGGCGCTATGAAGGCGATGACGTACCGCGGTCCCTACAAGGTCCGCATTGAAGAGAAGGACGTTCCGGCGATCGAGCATCCCAATGATGCGATCGTGCGGGTGGAGTTGGCGGCGATCTGCGGATCCGACCTGCACCTCTATCACGGCTTGATGCCGGACACCCGGGTCGGCCACACCTTCGGACACGAGTTCATCGGGGTGGTGGAGACGGTCGGTTCGTCGGTGCAGAACCTCAAGGCGGGCGACCGGGTGATGGTGCCGTTCAACATCTATTGCGGATCCTGCTTCTTCTGCGCCAGGGGCCTCTATTCCAACTGTCACAACGTGAATCCGAACGCCACCGCGGTGGGCGGAATCTACGGCTACTCGCACACGTGCGGGGGTTACGACGGCGGCCAGGCAGAGTTCGTGCGGGTGCCCTTCGCCGACGTCGGTCCCTCGGTGATCACGGACTGGATGGAAGACGAAGATGCTTTGCTGTGTACCGACGCACTGGCGACGGGCTACTTCGGCGCTCAGCTCGGTGACATCGTCGAAGGAGACACTGTCGTCGTCTTCGGCGCCGGACCCGTGGGCCTGTACGCGGCGAAGTCCTCGTGGTTTATGGGCGCCAGCCGCGTCATCGTCATCGATCACCTGGACTACCGGTTGGAGAAGGCCCGCAGTTTCGCGAACGCGGAGACCTACAACTTCGGCGAATACGACGACATCGTGGT
>JAOPVI010000008.1 GCA_025966225.1 Mycobacterium sp.
ATCTTCCACGTCAACGGCGACGATCCCGAGGCCGGCACCTGGGTGGCCCGGCTGGCGGTCGACTTCCGCCAACAGGTCAAGAAGGACGTCATCATCGACATGCTGTGCTACCGCCGCCGCGGGCACAACGAGGGTGACGACCCGTCGATGACCCAGCCCGGAATGTACGACGTCATCGACACCAAGCGCGGCGTCCGCAAGACCTACACCGAAGCGCTCATCGGCCGCGGCGACATCTCCATGAAGGAGGCCGAGGACGCGCTGCGCGACTACCAGGGCCAGCTCGAGCGGGTTTTCAACGAGGTCCGCGATCTCGAGAAGCACGAGATCGAACCAAGCGAGTCCGTCGAGTCCGACCAGGTGCTGCCTGCGAAACTCAGTACCGCCGTGGACAAGTCGCTGTTGGCCCGTATCGGCGACGCGCACCTGGCGTTCCCCGAGGACTTCACCGTGCACCCCCGCGTGAAGCCGGTGCTGGAGAAGCGGCGCGAGATGGCGTACGAGGGCAAGGTCGACTGGGCCTTCGGTGAGCTTCTGGCGCTCGGCACCCTGGTGGCGGAAGGCAAGCTGGTGCGACTGTCCGGCCAGGACACCCGCCGCGGCACGTTCACCCAGCGGCATGCGGTCATCATCGACCGCAAGACGGGCGCCGAATTCACCCCACTGGAATTGCTGACGCTCAAGGAAGACGGCACCCCGACCGGTGGCAAGTTCATGGTGTACGACTCGGCGCTGTCGGAGTACGCGGCCGTGGGCTTCGAGTACGGCTACTCCGTGGGCAACCAAGACGCAATGGTGTTGTGGGAGGCGCAGTTCGGCGACTTCGTCAACGGCGCGCAGTCCATCATCGACGAGTTCATCAGCTCCGGCGAGGCCAAATGGGGCCAGCTGTCGGACGTGGTGCTGCTGCTCCCCCACGGCCACGAAGGCCAGGGCCCGGACCACACGTCGGGCCGCATCGAGCGGTTCCTGCAGGTGTGCGCAGAGGGTTCGATGACCGTCGCGATGCCGTCGACGCCAGCCAACTACTTCCATCTGTTGCGGCGGCACGGAATGGACGGGATTCACCGCCCGCTGATCGTCTTCACCCCGAAGTCGATGCTGCGCAACAAGGCCGCCGTGAGCGACATCCGCGACTTCACTGAGCAGAAGTTCCGGTCGATCCTCGAGGAGCCCACCTACCTCGACGGTGACGGCGACCGCTCCAAGGTCAAGCGGATCCTGCTGACCAGCGGCAAGATCTACTACGACCTCATCGCGCGCAAGAACCACGACAAGCGCGACGACGTGGCGATCATTCGAATCGAGCAGCTGTACCCACTGCCGAAGCGGCGGCTCGGGGCCACGCTCGACGAGTATCCGAACGCCGACGAGTTCCGTTGGGTGCAGGAGGAGCCGGCCAACCAAGGTGCCTGGCCGACCTTCGGCCTCGCGTTGCCCGAGCAGCTGCCCGACAAGTTGGGCGGAATCAAGCGGATCTCCCGGCGGGCCATGTCGGCGCCGTCGTCGGGTTCGTCGAAGGTGCACGCAGTCGAGCAGCAGGAGATCATCGACGAGGCCTTCGGCTGAGCGCAGCATTGGCCTCGCGAGGTGTAGCGAGCCCACAGTTACCCGGAACCAGCGGTACCGACTAGGCTGGCTCGCCGAAAGTACCGTTGTTGACGCCCGCGCTCGCGATTCGTGTGCAATAGGCCACGCTCGCCGCCGAGAGAAGGAGTGTTCATGGAAGGCTTCGCCGGAAAGGTCGCGGTCGTCACCGGCGCCGGATCGGGCATCGGACAGGCCCTCGCGTTGGAGCTCGGACGCTCCGGGGCCAGCGTCGCGATCAGCGACGTCGACACCGAGGGACTGGCAGTCACCGAGGAGCGACTCAAGGCCATCGGCGCCCAAGTCAAGTCCGACCGACTCAACGTCACCGAGCGCGAAGCGTTTCTGCTCTACGCCGACGGCGTGAAGGACCACTTCGGCAAGGTCAACCAGATCTACAACAATGCGGGCATCGCCTACGTCGGCGACGTCGAAGTGACGCCGTTCAAGGACATCGAACGCGTCATGGACGTCGACTTCTGGGGCGTCGTCAACGGCACCAAGGCCTTCCTGCCGCATCTCATCGACTCGGGCGACGGCCACGTCGTCAACGTATCCAGCCTGTTCGGCATCTTCTCCGTGCCCGGACAGGCGGCCTACAACTCAGCGAAGTTCGCCGTCCGAGGCTTCACCGAAGCGCTTCGGCAGGAGATGCAGGTCGCCCACCACCCGGTGAAGGTCACGACCGTCCATCCGGGCGGCATCAAGACGGCGATCATGCGGAACTCGACCGCTGCCGACGGGGTGGACACCAAGACGCTGACCGAATTCTTCGACAAGAAGCTGACGATGACCACCCCCGAGAAGGCGGCCACGATCATCTTGGACGCGGTGCGCAAGAACAAGGCGCGGGTGCTCGTCGGGGCAGACGCGAAGGCGCTCGACCTCATCGTCCGAATCACCGGATCGGGTTACCAGAAGCTCTTCTCGACGGTCACGTCGAAGCTGATGCCGCCCGTCCACTGAGCACGTATCCACCCCGGCCACGTCGGAAACTGTGAGAATCAGACCTCTACCAATCGGGGGGCGTGGTGACGGATTTCGCGGGCAAGGTTGCAGTGGTCACCGGGGCAGGCTCCGGAATCGGACAGGCGTTGGCCGTTGAACTTGCCCGCGCCGGCGCCGTGCTGGCCATCAGCGACGTAGACACCGAAGCCCTTGTCGACACCGAGGCACGCGTGGTGGCACTCGGAGCGGAGTGCCGGTCGGATCGGCTCGACGTCACCGAGCGCGCCGCGGTGCTCGCGTACGCCGACGCCGTCAACGCGCATTTCGGCAAGGTCAATCAGATCTACAACATTGCGGGCATCGCCTTCATGGGCGACATCGAGATCACTGCGTTCAAGGATCTCGAGCGGGTGATGGACGTCGACTTCTGGGGGGTCGTCAACGGCACCAAGGCATTCCTGCCCCACCTGATCGCCTCCGGCGACGGGCACGTGGTGAACATGTCCAGCATGTACGGCTTGTTCGCGGTGCAGGGGCAGGGCGCGTACAACGCGGCGAAGTTCGCAGTGCGCGGGTTTACTGAAGCGCTACGTCAGGAAATGATGATCGCCGGCCACCCCGTGAAGGTCACGTCGGTGCACCCCGGCTACATCAAGACGCCGTTGATCAAGCACATGGTGCCCGCCGAAGGCCTCGACGGCGGAGCGCTCGACACGATCTTCAACAAGGTCGCAATCACCAGCGCGCAGCGGGCCGCGACGATCATTGTTCGCGCCGTCGCCAAGGACCGCGCCCGGGTGCTGCCGGGGGCTGACGCCAAACTCTTCGACCTGATCGTCCGCGTGACGGGTTCGGGTTATCAGCGCGTCTTCATGCCGATGAACAAGCGTCTGCTGCCCCCCACCCGTTAGCGCGGGTGTGCGCAAAATGCCGACGAATCGCGGCGTGTCGCGTGCAGACACGCACGCTCGCGGCGAGGGGTTGGCTAGTGGCCCAGCGGATGGTCGGCCAGCCAGGCGGCCGCCACCGCACCTGGATCCGCGCCCTTTGCGACCTGTCGCAGCATGTCGGCGAGCGCGCCGGTGTCGAGTTCGCCCGCAATTTCGTTGAGCGACAACACCTGCGACTCGGTCAGTTCGTTCCGCCGGTACAGCGGCACGACGTTCTCGGCCCGGATCAGCGCCGTGCGATCGGCGAGCACGACCACGTCATCTGGGACGTTCGGCGCGGCCGTCGACGTCCACGCCACCTCGACCTGACCCGAGCGCAACGCGCCGAATAGCACTGCGGCATCCGGATATTCACGGACGGCCGGCAGCCGGCAGGTGCCAACGACGGCAGGCGAGCCGCTGTCCGCGACTGCGCCGACGGTCAGCGTGTCGCAATGCCCCAACATCGTCGACACGTCGTGTCCACCCCACTTCTTGGCGGTGGCCTCCAGCACCGCAGGCGCGGGTTTGTCGGCCGCCGCCTGCGCATAGTCGCCTGCGGCGAACCCCTCGGGGAGCGCCGAGATCATGGCCCGGTAGACCTGCTCGTCGCCACGGGCGACGGCGCCGGGTTCGAACCGCTGCAGCAGTCGGCCCGTCAGACCCGGCACGACCTCGACGTCGGCCTCATCCAGGTCGGCCATCGGATCGGTGCTCAGCTCGACGTGCGCGGCGCTGCCGTGGTAACGCAGTGCTGCGGCGTACACGTGAGCCAACACGCGGGATTCGGAGTCCGGACCGGCACCGACGCCAATCGATGGCGGCGACGAGTTACCTCCGCAACCGGCGATCAGCAGCGCGCACAGCGCCACCGCCCATCGCCGCACCCGCGACTCAGACGTCAGACGCTGCAGCCACCGCAGCTGCGACCGCAGGGCCGACCCGCGGATCGAGCGCGCTCGGCACGATGTGGTCGACGGCCAGGTCGTCGCCGACCACCGAGAAGATCGCTTCGGCCGCAGCCACCTTCATCTTCTCGGTGATGCGGCGGGCACCTGCGTCCAGCGCTCCGCGGAAGACGCCGGGGAAGGCCAACACGTTGTTGATCTGGTTGGGGAAGTCGCTGCGGCCGGTGGCCACCACGGCGGCGTACTTGCGCGCCGCGTCGGGATGGATCTCCGGGTCCGGATTCGACATCGCGAACACGATTCCGCCCGGCGCCATCGTCGCGATCAGCTCCTCGGGAACGAGCCCGGCCGAGACCCCCATGAATACGTCGGCACCGTTGAGCGCTTCGGCGATGCCACCGGTGAGTCCGCGCGGGTTGGTCCTGGTCGCCAGCTCCGCCTTGAAGGGATTCATGTCGTTGCGACCGGCGTGCAGAATGCCCTGGCTGTCGAGCACCGTGATGTCGGTGATCCCCTTGGCCAGCAGCATGTTCGTGCAAGCCACACCGGCGGCGCCCGCACCCGACATGACCGCCTTCAGCGTGTGCATGTCGCGATCGAGCACCTTGGTGGCGCCCAGCAGCGCAGCGAGTACGACGATCGCGGTTCCGTGCTGATCATCGTGCATGACCGGGCAGTCCAGTGCCTCGATCACCCGCCGCTCGATCTCGAAGCAGCGCGGGGCCGAGATGTCCTCGAGGTTGACCGCGCCGAAGGTGGGGCGCAACCGGATGATGGTCTCAACGATTTCGTCGGGGTCCTTGGTGTCCAACACGATCGGGATGGAGTCCAGTCCGCCGAAAGTCTTGAACAGCGCGCTCTTGCCCTCCATCACCGGCAGCGCCGCGGCCGGGCCGATGTCGCCGAGGCCGAGCACCGCGGTGCCGTCGCTGATGACCGCGACCAGTCGGTTGGCCCAGGTGTACTTCTTCGCCAACGTGTGATCGGACGCGATTGCCCGACTGACCTGAGCTACACCGGGCGTATACGCGACCGACAGCGCCCGCTGGGTATCGAGCGGCGCCTTCAGTTCGACAGAGAGCTTGCCGCCCTCGTGAGCCTCGAAGATCTCCGCGTCATTGATGACGACCTGGGGAGTGCGCACTAATTCAGCCACGGCGTCACGTTACTTCACGAGCCGATGGCCATTAGGGCGTACTGGTCGGTACTTAAGCGAAAGTTCGGCTGTCAAGGCAATTTCAGCACCGGCGCGTACCATACAAAGGCTCGGTTTCTGCACTTCACCGCCCCAACGGAGGTTCGCGAATGCCATCCTTCCGCGCACTGCAACCCGCGCTGCTGCGGCCCGCGGGACGAAGCAAATCAGCTCCGGACGCGGGGTCCATCCACGTGCCGGTCGCCCGGGCGATGGTCGACTGTGGGGTTTACGCCGAAGGCAGGCGGCTGCCCGGCAAGTACACCCACGCCGCCGCGCTGGACAAGGTCCGCGACCTGGAACTGAGCGGTGTCCCGGCCTTCGTCTGGGTGGGCCTGCACGAACCCGACCACCACCAGATGCAGGCCGTGGCCGACGTCTTCGGCCTGCACGAACTGGCCGTGGAGGACGCCGTCAACGCCCACCAGCGCCCGAAGCTGGAGCGCTACGACAACACACTCTTCCTGGTGCTCAAGACCATCATGTACGTCGAGCACGAGTCGGTGGCCAAGGCCCGCGAGATCGTCGAGACCGGCGAGATCATGATCTTCGTCGGACCGGACTTCGTGGTCACGGTCCGGCACGGTGACCACGGCGGACTGGCCGGGGTGCGCAAACGGATGGACTCGACGCCGTCCAACTGTGTGCTCGGCCCATACGCGGTACTGCACGCGATCGCCGACCACGTCGTCGATCACTACCTCGAAGTCACCGATCTGGTCGAAAACGACATCGACGCAATGGAGGAGAACGTCTTCTCCCCGACAACCGAGACCGACATAGAGCACATCTACATGCTCAAGCGGGAGGTCGTCGAGATGCGCAGGGCGGTCGGTCCGCTGAACCTGGCCCTGCAACGTCTCGGGTCCGACCACAACGACCTGATCTCCAAGGAGGTCCGGCGGTACATCCGCGACGTGGTCGACCACAACACGCAGGCCTCCGATCGGGTGGCCAGCTATGACGAGGTGCTCAGTTCACTGGTGCAGGCCGCCGTCGGCAAGGTGTCGATGCAGCAGAACATCGACATGCGCAAGATCTCGGCCTGGGTCGCGATCGCCGCCGTGCCGACCGCGCTTGCGGGCATCTACGGCATGAACTTCGACCACATGCCCGAACTGCACCAGGTATGGGGCTATCCGGCGGTGTTGGGCGTGATGGCGACGGTGTGCACCGTGCTGTACGTCACCTTCCGCCGAAACCACTGGCTCTAGGACTTCCCCGCTCGTATGTGAAAACTGCGACGCCTCAACGGCATGTCGCGTCGTGATGTTCACAGCCGAGACTGGGGTAGCGCGACGTCAGCGCGGTTGGGCTGCAGGTCGCCTTGGGTCGAGCACGTCGACACCATCGGCTCGCCACGCCTCGCGCATGGCCTCGGCCCCCTTCAGCCGCACCCACGCGGCCTCCGTCGGGGTGATCGGCGTTGCCGAGAGCAGTCTCACGGGTTCATTCGGTGCCGGCAGCACCACGTCGTCGAGCTCGCTTGACCCCAGCAGCATCGCCGTGAACGGCGACGGCTTCCACAGTGGCGTCTCGAGATCGATCAGAGCGTCGGGCCCCAGCACCAGACCCTCGACGGCGGGAGCGGCGGCGAGCACCGCAATGGTTTGCGACAACCCGGTAGGCGTCGGTCCCCTCAGCGACACAATCACTTCAGCGCGCGGACCCTGGATCGGGTCGGCGAGCAACTCGGTGGGTTCGATCATGGGGTGACGCGAACATCCAAGGGATGCATAGTGATAGACCCCATCGTCGGCAGGGCCGAACCGCAGGATCTCGATGGACTCGGCCCCGAGAAACGTCACGCTCGCCGAGACCGGATCGGCGATGAGGCCGAGTCCGGCGAAGTAGTCGCGCAGATGGGCGCGAACGTTTGCAAGAATGTCGGTCACGCCGGGTTATTCGATGGGCGGGATCGACAGGTTCACCCCGGTATCCGCATCGAACAGCGTCAGCTTCGTGGTGTCGAAGGCCAGCTCCGCCGTCTGCCCCGCGGTCACCTTCGACTCGGCGGAAACCCTTGCCACGAACTGGTTCTCACTCGCCCCGGATTCGGCTGCCAACTCAGCCAGCTGAGCGGCCTGCGCACCCGCGCCCTCGGTCCGGAAATGCAGATACTTGTCGGCTCCCAGCGATTCCACGAAGTCGACGGTGACCGGGAACGTCAACGCCCGGATCCGCGCGTAGGTATCCATCAGTGCCACGTCGTCAAGGTGCTCGGGGCGGACGCCGACGATCACGTTGGTGGGCTTGGGATGTAGGGCCAGCATGTCGTGAACTTCGGACGTCAACGTGACGTCGCCGAACGGGACCCGCACGCCGACGTCGGTCAACGTGGCAGGAAAGAAGTTCATTGCCGGTGACCCGATGAAGCCGGCCACGAAGAGGTTTGCCGGGTGGTTGTACAACTCGTCGGGCGTACCGATCTGCTGCGCGACGCCCGCAAGCATCACCACGACGCGATCCCCAAGCGTCATGGCCTCCGTTTGATCGTGCGTGACGTAGATGGTCGTCGTACCCAGCCGGTTCTGCAGCCGCGCAATCTCCGACCGCATCTGAACGCGGAGCTTCGCGTCGAGGTTCGACAACGGCTCATCCATGAGAAATACCTTGGGGCTGCGCACTATTGCGCGGCCCATCGCCACCCGCTGCCGCTGCCCACCGGAGAGCTGGGCGGGCTTGCGATCCAAGAGCTTGCCAAGGTCGAGTATCCGCGCGGTCTCCTCGACCTTGGTGGCGATGTCGGCCTTGGACATCTTGGCAAGAGTCAATGGGAACGCGATGTTCTGGCGCACGGTCATGTGCGGGTACAGCGCGTACGACTGGAACACCATCGCGATGTCGCGATCCTTGGGCGCCTTGTCATTCACCCGGTCGCCGCCTATGCGCAGCTCGCCATCGGTGATGTCCTCGAGCCCCGCAATCATGTTGAGCGTGGTCGACTTTCCGCAACCGGATGGCCCGACCAGGATGATGAATTCACCGTCGGCGATGGTGATGGACAGGTCCTTCACGGCCGCAGCACCACCTGAATAGCTCTTCGAAAGGTGTTCCAACACGATTTCGGCCATCGATTACCCCTTCACCGCGCCGGACGTCAAACCGGCCACGATACGTCGTTGGAAGATGAGTACGAAGATGATGATCGGTACGGTGATCACCATCGCGCCCGCTGCGATCGACCCGGTCGGTTCCTCGAATTGTGAACTGCCCGTGAAGTTCGCGATCGCCACCGGTGCGGTGATGGCACGCTGGGTGGCCGTCAGCGACAGTGCGAGCAGCAGGTCGTTCCACGCGAAGATGAACACCAGGATGGCCGCGGTAACGATTCCGGGTGCCGCCAGCGGCGCGATCACCTTGCGGAAGGCTTGGCCAGGGGTGGCGCCGTCCATTTTGGCGGCCTTCTCCAAATCCCAAGGGATTTCTCGGAAGAACGCCGACATGGCGTAGATGGCGAGCGGCAGCGCAAAGGTAATGTAGGGGATGATCAGGCCGGGCCACGTATCGAAGAGCCCGATCCTGCGCTCGATGTTGAAGAGCGGCGTGACGAGCGAGATCTGCGGGAACATCGCGATGAGCAGGGTGACGCCGACCAGCGTCCGCTTGCCCGGAAATGCCAGCCGCGCAATCGCATACGCCGCCGTGCCGCCAATGACAACCGCGATCGCCGTGGTGATCAGGCCAATGCCGATCGAGTTCACCAACGCCGAGCTGAAGATGTCACCGGAGAAGATGCCCTTGTAGTTGTCGAACGTCACCTCGGTCGGGATCAGCTTGCCGTCCTTGACCGCAGACGTCGGCTTCAGGGACAGCGACAGGATCCACAGCACCGGGATCAGTGCGTAGAGCACCACCAGGATGTTGACGACGGTCCAGCCCGTCGCCCGTCCCGGGCTCACCCGCTCGGCCATGTCAGTGCCTTCTGCTCTTCGCGCAAGCGCTCATCGCCGCCCACTTGCTCTTCGCGCAAGCGCTCATCGCCGACCCTCTTCGTCTGCGCCAGGCGCCGAGGCGCCGAAGATCTTGATGTAGATGACCGCGATCACGGCGACCGTCAGGAAGATCAAGACGCTGATCGCCGAGCCCAACCCGAGGTTGAACGCCTTGAAGAGGTTGTCGTAACCCAGGATCGACACCGAACCCGTGTCGTTGGCGCCGCCGGTCAACACGTAGATGTTGTCGAAGATGCGGAAGGCGTCGAGCGTGCGGAACAGCAGCGCCACCAAGATGGCCGGCTTGATCATCGGGATGATCACCTTGGTCAGCCGCTTCCACGGGCCCGCGCCGTCGACCTGAGCCGCGTTGAGCAGATCCTGCGGAACCAACGCGAGGCCAGCCAACAGCAGCAGCGCCATGAACGGAGTCGTCTTCCACACCTCGGCCAGGACGACGATGGCCAGTGACGGCAGCTGCTCGGTCAGTGGGGCGGTGCCCGTTGGAAGCAGGTTGGCGAGGTAGCCCGTGCCCGGCGTCCACGCGTAGTACCAGCTGTAGGACGCCGCGACGGTGACGATGCCATACGGAATGAGGATCGCGATGCGCACCAGACCCTTGCCGAAGATGGTGCGGTGCATCACCAACGCCAGCGCCATGCCGAGGACGAACTCGATGGCCACCGATACCACCGTGATGGCCAGCGTGACGACGAACGCCGTCCACCAGTACCGGTCGGTGAGGATCGTCTGGTAGTTACCGAGGCCGACGAACTCGGTGTCGTCGGGGGCGGCCAGGCTGTAGCGCTGCAGGCTGAGCCAGACGGCGTAGACGATCGGGTACGCGGTCACCGCCAGCATCAGGATGACCGCGGGGCTGACGAGCCAGAAGGCCAGCCTGCGTTCGGACCTCCTGTTGTCGGTCGCCGCTGCGACGGGCGCCGCCGCCGCCTCGGTCGCGGTGGCTTGCGCGGGGGCTGACGTCACGGGATGAGCCCCTTCCCGTCGATGGCCTTCTGCACCTGGACGGTGAGCGCGTCGGCGGTGCGCTCCGGATCGATGTCGGTGATGGGAGCCAGCGTCGCCGAGATCCGGGTGGACACCGCCTGGTAGACCGGCGTGGCAGGCCGTACCGCGGCGTTGGTCAGCTGCTGACGGATGATCTCGTACTGCGGGTACTTAGCCTGGAACGCAGGATCGTCGTACAGCGAGGTGCGTACCGCGGGCAGCCCGCCCTCGATGGAGGTGTAGCGCTGATTCTCGACGCTGCGCATACAACGGATGGCCTCGAACGCCTCGGCCTTGTGCCGGGTGTTCTTGCCGACCGCGACGTTGAGCCCGCCGATCGTCACCCGGGCGTCCTGACCCGGCTTCACACCGGGATAGTTGGCGAACCCGAACACCTTCTTGCTGGCGTCGTAGGCCGTCCTGAACTGCTCGTCGTCGGGCGAGAAGGTACCGACGTCATTGATGGAGCCCTTGAGTTCGGCGACCTCGTTGAGCGGCAGGAAGCTGACACCGCCCTTCACGGCGTTCTCCAACATCGACGGGAGCACGAAGGGCCAGTTCACCTCGAGCGCGGCCTTGCCCTGCTCGAGCGCCAGTCGTGCGGTGCCCTCATCGGTCTGGGTAATCGACGGATCGGCTCCTGGCGCGGTGGCAACCGACTTGATGATCTCCAGCGCCTTGACGGTGGCGGCGCGGTGTTCAGGGGTGTCGTTCAACGTGACGGTCTTTCCGTCGTCGGACAGCACCTGTCCGCCGCCGCTCACCAACAACGTGTTGAACCACACCACCAAACCCTCGTACTGCTTGGCCTGCAGCGCAATCCAGCTGGGTTTACCCGCAGCGTGCAGCCTGTCGGCCTCCGCCACCATTCCGTCCCACGTTGCCGGCGGATTGTCCATCAAATCCGCTCGGTACCAGAGCAATTGGGTGTTGGTCGTGATCGGCGCGGCATACAACTGGTTCTGCCACTCCGCCGTCGCGAGCGGTCCCGGCAGCGTGTTGGAACGCGCATCCGATTCGGCTTCGCCTGCCGGGTCGTCGGAAAGCGGCAGCGCCCAACCGGCCTCGGCGAACTCGGCGGTCCACACCACGTCGAGCGCCATCAGGTCGAGCGTCTTGTCGTTGCCGGTGAGTCGGCGGGCCAGTTGAAGGCGTTGTTCGTCGGCGCCCTTCGGCAAGCTGATCTGCTTGATCGTGAAACGGCCGCCCAGTTCGTCATTGCATCGCTTCGCGACTGCGGTGAACGTCGCCATCTCGCTGGCCGGCGTGTAGTAGTTGATGACGATTCCGCCACTGTCGGAACTGCACGCAGACACCAAGGACGCCGTCGTCAGCGCGGTCACTGCCGCAGCCCACAGCCGTCGACCGCGCACTGCCCGCCTCCCGTCCGCGTCCCATGTCGCCGCCGGGGCGGCTCCGGGCGGGAACCTCCCGCGCGCAAACCGTAGAGCGCTTTGCGCGTGATGTGCAACACTTCCACGCCCGCGCGTCGCAATCGTGACCTGCGGCGTACCCGTCAGCGACCTCGACCAACGCGCGGTACGCGGATCAGATCGTCAAGCGCGCCAGCAGATCCCGCCCCGTTTCGGCGCTCTGGGGGTCGCACAGCACGTCGTACCGTCCAGCGACCAGTTGCATCGTCGAGCTGAAATCTCTTGTGCCGCGTGCCATCGCGTACTGAATCCCGGAAGTGATGAGCCCAAAGAACACGCCAGCGATCAACCCGGCGATGAGCGGACCCCATGGATTGGGATTCGAGAAGCCCAGCACCAATCCGATGAACAGGCCGAGCCAGGCCCCAGTGACGGCGCCGCCACCGAGCACCTTGGGCCAATTCAACCGGCCGGTGACCCGCTCGACCTGCATCAGGTCCACGCCGACGATGGTGACCTGCTGAACTGGGAACTCGTGGTCGGACAGGTAGTCCACCGCACGCTGGGCCTCGGCGTAGGTCGGGTAGGACCCGATCGGCCAGCCCTTGGGCGGCGTCGGCAATCCTGGGCCGGCCCGACGCGGGTTCCGTCCTGGCGGTAGCGGACTGGTCATCGTTTCTTCTCCTCCGGAATTCAGACAGCCAACCAGTGCAGCGTCCAACGGACAACGGCCGGGCACCCACAATGATGCCCCGAAACTTCGACCCACCATTGGTTATCGGGCAGTGCGCTAGGTTGACGCCATGACCGATCCGGGCGGAGCCGCAGGCCAGCCGCCGATGGGCGGGCCGAACTCGGATGCGGAGGCGCCGCCGCTCAGCGGCGCCGAAGCCGAGCCGACCGAGCAGGTTCAGCTACCCCCGGCGTACGCAGAGCAGCCGTCGTTCGATCAACCCGGCAATCCGCCGACGTACGACTCACCGCCGCAAGGTTTCGGCGCGCTCGCGAGTTATGGGCCACCCCCGGGTTACGGCGCCCCGCCGCCCCAGCCGTACGGCGCAGCACCGGGTTATGGACCGCCGCCGTACCCGCCTCAGTTCGGCTACGGTCCGCCCCCGGGATATCCCGCCCCCGCCTATCCAGGTGGCTACGGTCCACCGAAGCAGGCGACCAACGGCTTGGCGATCGGATCGCTGGCGGCGTCGGGCGTTGGGCTCTTCTTGTCCATCGTCCTGTTCCTGTTCGGGGGTTTCGCCGGCTCGATTCCCGCGCTAATCGGCATCGTGCTGGGGATCGTGGCATTGGGCCAGCTCAAGAGTCGCGGTGAGGGCGGGCGCAATTTGGCCATTGCGGGCATCGCCGTCGGAGCTGCCGCGTTGGTGGTCAGCCTCGGCTACTACGCCATTGTCGCCGTGATACACCTCGCTGGCACCTGACGACGACCGGCGCGTTTCCGCCTGTCCCTAGCTACTTGGGTAAATTGACCGCATGACGAACCCGCCCAGTTCCGCTGGGGACCCAATGGGGCAGGACCCGAATCCCGCGGTCGATCCGCTGTCGGGAGCCGTCGAATATCCGCCAATCGAATACAACCCGATGCCACCGCCCGGTTACTCGATGCCGCCAATGCCACCGCCGCTGCCGCCGAGCTACGGGCCCCCTGGAGCATTCCCTCCTGCTGGCGCGTACCCGCCCCCGGGGCCGTACCCCCCGCCGGGCGCGTACCCGCCCCCAGGGCCGTACCCGCCGCCCGTTGGCTACGGGCCGCCGCCGTCGGCGTACGCATACGCCGCGCCCGACGCCGACCCCACCTCGACGAACGGCAAGGCGATCGGGGCACTCGTCACCTCGCTGGCCGGGGTGCCGCTCTGCTTCTGCGTCGTGCCGTCGATCGTCGGGATCGTGCTCGGCATCGTGGCAATGAACGACATCAAGAAGACCGGACAGCAGGGCCGCGGCATGGCGCTTGCAGCGGTCATCGTCGGCGGAGTCTCGCTCGCACTCACGGTGGTGTTTTGGCTCACCGGAGTGATTTCCGGTACGTCGACCTATCGCTGACCGTACGGGCGGCGCGGACGAAGCAACGGCCACACCCCGCCTCAATCGGCTGGCCATCGGCTCGGTCGTCGCGTCCGCCGTCACCTTGTTCGGCATCGGCTCACTCGTCGGCATCGCGCTCGGCGTCGTGGCGTGGAATCAGTCGAAGGTACGAGGCGAAGGCGGTCGGGGACTTGCCTTGGCTGGCATCGCGCTGGGTGCGGTCACGCTTCTGGTCAGCATGATCGTCGTCGTGAAGTGGATCGGCGCCGGTTGACGTAACTAACTCGGCGGCTCGAATGGACCCGTCGTCCGGTCCATCCCCGCGACTCGCCCCTTGGCCGCGATCACCAGCGCCATCTTGCGGCTGGCTTCATCGATCATCTCGTCGCCGAGCATCACAGCGCCGCGCGCGCCGCCGGCTTGCGAGGTGTGCCACTCGTAGGCCTCCAGGATCAGCTCGGCGTGGTCGTAGTCGTCCTGGCGCGGGCTGAAGAGTTCGTTGCCCGCTGCGATCTGGTCCGGGTGCAGCACCCATTTGCCGTCATAGCCAAGCGCGGCCGAGCGGGCCGCCACCCTGCGGAAAGCTTCGACATCGCGCACCTTCAGATACGGACCGTCGATCGCCGCGATGCCGTGCGTACGCGCCGCGATGAGAATCTTCATCAATACGTGGTGGTACGCGTCGCCGACGTCATACCCCTCCGGCTGCTCGCCGACCACCAGCGTGCGCATGTTGAGGCTGGCGATCATGTCGGCAGGCCCGAGTACCAACGCCTGCACCCGCGGAGCCGCCGCGATCGCGTCGACATTGGAAAGCCCCTGGGCCGTTTCGATCTGCGCCTCGATGGCGATGCGGCCAGGCGGCAGTTCGTGCGTGAGCTCCAGTTGGGTCAACAGCAGATCCAAGGCGCGCACGTGCGAGACGTCGACGACCTTCGGCAGCACGACGACGTCGAGGTGGCTCCCCGCGGTCGCCACCACCTCGATGACATCGGCGTGCGTCCACGGTGTGGTCCAGTCGTTGACCCGGACGCCGCGCAGCCCGCCGGACCAACCCGGCTGCGCCAGAGCGGATGCGACGCGCGTGCGCGCTTCGGCCTTGGCGACGGGCGCTACGGCGTCCTCGAGATCGAGGAACACCTCGTCGGCAGGCAGCGCTTTGGCTTTCTCAATCATCTTGGCGCTGCTACCTGGAACCGACAAACAGGTTCGACGGGGGCGATATCGGTTCTCCACGAGTTCACTCTCTACTCTTTGGGACATGGTCGCGGTCAACAGGGTCTACACGGCCCGGCTCTCGGGGATGCTGGTGCTTGGCCCCGACGGCGAGTCGATCGGCCGTGTCCGCGACGTGGTGATAAGCATCAGCTACGGCACCCAGCAGCCACGTGTGCTCGGCCTGGTCGTCGAATTGCTCAACCGGAGAAGGATTTTCGTCCCGATCCTGCGCATCACCGCCATCGAGCCCAACGCCGTCACGCTGACGACGGCCAACGTCTCGCTACGCCGGTTCGCGCAACGGCCCGGCGAGGTCCTGGTATTCGGCCAGGTGCTCGATACCAGGGTGCGGGTCGACGATCCCGAACTCGAACAGCTGGCGGGCATCGACGTGGTCGTCGTCGACCTGGCCATCGAACAAGTCCGCACCCGCGACTGGATGGTGTCCCGGGTGGCCGTCCGCCCGCACCGGCGGTTGGGCCGCCGCACCGCCGTCCACGTCGTCGCTTGGCAGAACGTCTCCGGCCTCACCCCTTCGGCGCTGTCGCTGCCCGGCCAAGGCGTTGCGCACCTGCTGGAGCAGTTCGAGGGGCAGCGGCCCATCACCGTGGCCGACGCCATCCGCGAGCTGCCCACCAAGCGTCGCTACGAGGTCGTCAACGCACTCGACGACGAACGACTCGCCGACGTCCTGCAAGAGCTGCCCGAAAGCGAACAGGCCGACCTGCTCCACCAGATGGACACCGAGCGGGCCGCCGACGTGCTCGAAGCGATGGATCCCGACGACGCCGCCGACCTGCTCGGCGAACTCGGCGCCATTCAGGCCGAGGCGCTGCTGGCTCGCATGGATCCCGAGGACTCCGAGCCGGTGCGCCGCCTGCTCAAGCACTCCCCCGACACTGCGGGTGGGCTCATGACGTCCGATCCGGTGGTGCTTGGCCCCGGAACCACCGTCGCGGAGGCGCTGGCCCGGGTGCGGGATCCCGACCTCACCCCGGCGCTTGCATCGCTGGCCTTCATCGTCCGGCCCCCGACGTCCACGCCAACGGGGCGCTACATCGGTTGCGTCCATCTGCAGCGCCTGTTGCGCGAACCGCCGTCCTCGATGATCGGCGGCATCGTCGACTCCGATCTGCCCAACCTCGCTCCGGAAGACACGTTGGCCGCGGTGACGCGGTACTTCGCCGCCTACAACCTGGTGTGCGGACCGGTCGTCGACGAGGAGAACCACCTCCTTGGCGCGGTCAGCGTCGACGACGTGCTCGACCACCTGCTGCCGCACGACTGGCGCGTGCGCGAAGACGAACCCGAGCTGCCAACGACCGAGCTTGACGAGGCGACGCCGCCCGGCGGTACGTCATGAGCGATCTGTCGGCCCGTCAGCGCCTCGACACCCCCCGGACGTCCCGCAGACGATTCACCCCACGCGTCGACATCGAGGCCGTCGGTCGGTACAGCGAACGGCTCGCACGCTTCCTCGGCACTGGGCGCTACCTCGCCATTCAGACGATCTTCGTGATCATCTGGATCTCGCTGAACCTCTTCGCGGTAGGGCTCCGATGGGACCCATATCCGTTCATCCTGCTGAACCTCGCGTTCTCGACTCAGGCCGCGTACGCGGCACCCCTGATCCTGCTCGCCCAGAACCGGCAGGAGAACCGCGACCGGGTGTCGCTCGAGGAGGACCGCCGCCGCGCCGAACAGACCAAGGCCGACACCGAATACCTCGCCAGGGAGCTTGCCGCGCTGCGCGTCGCGGTCGGAGAAGTCGCCACCCGTGACTACCTGCGTCGTGAACTCGAAGAGGTGCTCGACCTGCTCAACGACCTGAAGTCCAGCAAGACAAAAAAACAGGCTAAGGGCATTGCTGCAACAGAAGAATGACAAGTCTGTATGGTGACTTGGTTCACAAGTTTGCCGGGGCATGAGCGAGGACGGTCCGAGTGCACATAGGGGGATCCACCGCCTTCACGGCAGTGCGGCACCGCTTGGGCCGCGTGGTGCGTACGCCGTGGTTCGGTGCTGCGTTGATCACCCCACTCGTGCTGGTGCTCGCGGTCGGCGCGGCCCCGCCTCAGCACAAGAATTCGATGAGCGACAACGGGATTACGCCGCTCGCCGCGGTCGCCAATACCGGCGACAGTTCCAGCACGACGATCGTCGCGGCCACGCGGCCCCTGCCGTTCTTCCACATCGCCGCGGCCAACGTGTCTGCCCCGCCGCCCGCGGTTGTCGTGAATTCGCCTGGAAGCCTTCGCATTCCAATGATCGCGCTGACTGCCTACCAAAATGCCGAACGCATGATGGCGGCGGCCTATCCGGGTTGTGGCATCAGTTGGAACCTGCTGGCCGGCATCGGGCGTATCGAATCGCTGCACGCCAACGGCGGCGCCACGGACCCCCGCGGCACCGCCATCAACCCCATCTACGGGCCCACGCTGGACGGCACCCTGGCCGGCAACGAGGTCATCGTCCAGAGCGTTCAGGCCGGCCGCGTCAACTATGCGCGGGCGCTCGGGCCGATGCAGTTCCTGCCTGGCACCTGGGCGCGCTACGCCTCCGACGGCGACGGTGACGGCAAGGCCGACGTCCAGAACATCTTCGATGCCTCGCTGGCCGCGGCGCGCTATCTGTGCAGCGGCGGCCTCAATCTGCGCAGTTCTTCACAGGTCCTGACGGCGATCCTCCGGTACAACAACTCGATGGCCTACGCCAGCAACGTGCTCGGGTGGGCCGCGGCCTACGCGACGGGCGTCGTACCCGTTGACCTGCCGCCGATCACGGGATCGAACCCGCTCGGGGATGCCCACCTCGATGCCAACCCCGAGGGCCTCGGTCCTGGGCTGCCGCTCAACGCCGTGGGGCTACCGTCAACCGATCCGCTCGCCGTGGTGCCAATGCTCGGCCCTGGACGACCCGACATCGCCGGCCAGCTGGGCCTGCCGGGCATGCCGGGGCAGGTGGCCGGGCCGTTGCCCGGTCCGCCCGCCCAAGGGCCCGTACAGAACTGCCAGGTCTTCTGCCTGCAGTCCACGCCTGCCCAGCTGCCGCCCGTCCCCCAAGCCGCGCCCGGGCTGCCGTTCGTCGGCCCGCCGCCACCTGAGCAGGAAGTTACTGCGCCGCTCCCCGTCGCGCCAGGCCCCCTAGCGCCGCTCCCCGTCGCGCCAGGCCCCCTAGTGCCAGGCCCCGCCCCGGGCCCCGTCGCGCCGGGTCCGCCTGCCTGAGCCGCCGCAGGCGACGGTGCACGCCGGAGCCCGCCTGAGTCGGCCTAGACTCACAATCGATGTCCTCGAACCCGACCGATCTGGAAGCAGCAGTCCGCGCCGCGCTGTCCAAGGTCGTAGACCCCGAACTGCGCAGGCCCATCACCGAGGTCGGCATGGTGAAGAACGTCACCGTCGATGCCGCCTCCGCGGTGCATGTCGAGATCTACCTGACCACTTCGGCGTGTCCCAAGAAGTCGGAGATCACCGACCGGGTTCGGCAAGCGGTCGTGGACGTGCCCGGTACCGGCGCCGTCACGGTCACCCTCGACGTCATGAACGATGAACAACGCACCGAACTGCGCAAACTGCTTCGGGGCGACTCCCGCGAGCCCGTCATCCCGTTCGCCCAACCCGGATCGCTGACCCGCGTCTACGCGGTGGCGTCGGGCAAGGGTGGCGTCGGAAAGTCCAGCGTCACCGTGAACCTGGCCGCCGCGATGGCCGCCCGCGGCCTCTCGGTGGGCGTGCTGGACGCCGACATCTACGGCCACTCGGTGCCGCGCATGATGGGCACGTCCGACCGGCCGACACAGGTCGAATCGATGATTCTGCCGCCGGTCGCGCACGACGTGAAGGTCATCTCGATCGCCATGTTCACCCAGGGCAACACCCCGGTGGTGTGGCGCGGGCCCATGCTGCACCGGGCGCTGCAGCAGTTCCTGGCCGACGTGTACTGGGGCGACCTCGACGTGCTGCTGCTCGACCTGCCCCCAGGTACCGGCGACATCGCGATCTCGGTGTCGCAGTTGATCCCCGGCGCCGAGATTCTGGTCGTGACGACACCGCAGTTGGCGGCCGCCGAGGTCGCCGAACGCGCGGGCGCCATCGCGCTACAGACCCGCCAGCGCATCGTGGGCGTCGTCGAGAACATGTCGGGACTGCTGCTGCCCGACGGCACCACCATGCATTTGTTCGGCGAGGGCGGCGGCAAGCGGGTGGCCGAAAGCCTCACGAAGGCCATTGGCGCCGACGTGCCGCTGCTGGGCCAGGTGCCCATCGATCCGGCCCTGGTGTCGGCGGGCGATTCCGGAGTGCCGCTGGTGCTCAGTGACCCCGACTCGGCCGCGGGCAAGGAATTGCAGTCCATCGCCGACGGCTTGGCCTCGCGCAAACGCGGGCTGGTCGGAATGTCACTGAACCTGGATCCCGTCGGCCGCTAGCGTTGCGCCTCAGGGGCTCTTGTCGGGCGTGGGGTTGATGGTCAGCATCAGGTGCCTGCCGTCGCGCACCACCTCGACGGGTGCATCCTGCCCGATCTGAAGTTGGCGCACCGCGACCACGTAGTCGTCACCGTCGGTGACCGTACGGGTGCCGATCTTCACGATGACGTCGTTCTCGAGGATGCCCGCCTGGTCGGCCGGACTGCCCGCGACCACGTTGGCGACCTGCGCACCGGTGGCCATCGCGTTGCTCACCGACCTCGCGGTCAGTCCGAGCGCCGGGTGAACGATCTTGCCGTCCCTGATGAGGGTTTCGGCCACGGTGCTGACCTCATTGATCGGGATGGCGAAGTTGAGCAGCACGCCGTCCTCGCGGCCTGCGGTGTTGATGCCGATGACCTCGGAGTCCATGTTGATCAGCGGGCCACCCGAGTTGCCGTGGTTGATCGACGCGTCGGTCTGCAAACCGTCGAGCACGGTGTCGGTATCGCTTTCGCCGTCGCTCGGCAGCGGTACCGGCCGGTGCAGCGCACTGATGATGCCCTGCGTGACGGTGCTGCGCAGCCCGATCGGCGCACCGGCGGCGATCACCTCTTCACCGACCTGCACCTTGTCGGAGTCACCGAGCTTGGCGACGGACAGGTTGTTCACGTTGTCGACCTTGAGCACCGCGACGTCCGTCTTGCGGTCGCGGCCGACCAGTGTCGCGGGTACCTCGCTGCCGTCGTTGAAGACCACGGAGATCTTGTACTTGGGCGGGTCCTGCGCGGCCTCCGAGATCACGTGGTTGTTCGTGACGATGTAGCCGCGAGGGTCGATGACGACCCCGGACCCAAGGCTGAGGTCGTCGCTGTCGACCTTGGCGACGCGGACGGTAATAACGGAATTGGCAACGGCGGCAGCGACTTTGGCGAATCTACTGCTCGGCTCCTGCGAGTTGTCGGACGTCTCCAGGTTGACCTTCGAGCTGGTGGTCGCCGGCTTCACGTCGACGGTGTAGCGGCCCAGCATTCCGCCCAAGATGCCGATGACCAGCGCGCCAAGTGCCAGCAGGCCCAACGCGGTCCAGGACACCCTGCGGCCGGTGAACACGTCGCGCACGCCCGCCTTGCCGGTCGGGCCAGCGGCCACGACGGGCGCCGGCTTGGGCATCGCGGGCGTGCCCGCCGACGGAGCGGCATTCGGGTCCCGCCACGGATCGGCCTCGGCGTCGGAAAGTGCACGCCCGCTGTCGGCGTCCGCGTCGGCATCGGACGGCGGACGTTGCAACGAGTCGCCTCCACCGTGCCGTCCGAACGCCTCGGCCAGTCCCGCGTCGGGCGCGTCGTCGTGGGGCGTGTACTCGTGTTCGGCGAGGTGCTGGTCGGTTTCGAGGAACGATCCCGAGAAGCCCTCCGGCCTGCCGAAAGCCCGGGTGGCCGCGGGGTCGACGGGCGGACGCGAGACCGGGCGAGGTGCCAGGCGGGGGCTGGTACCGGACTGGTCCTGATTGGTCACCCGTGTTCACTTCCCATCGGAGCATCCGCCATGAGGGGCGGACGCGACTCATACGTACACGTTACCGACGCTTGCCGGGGATTCAGGTCGCGTCGGTGTCGAAAGGCGTGGTCTTCGACGCGTCAGGTCCGGCTGGCTGGACTGTCGGGTCGACCGTTGGTTGCGGCTGCGCAGTGGGACCGTTCGGCGATATCGGCTTGTCGAAATTGCCGGTCAAGATGGAGTCGTCGCCGTCGAGTAGATGCTTCGTCAGTGCCGCCCGTGGCGTCATGCCGCGCAGCTTCTGCAGCTCGGACAGCGGCTCACGGAGGTCCTCGAACTCGGGACCCAGATCCTGACGAAGTTGACTCGTCGCACCCGATAGGTACTCACGGGCCTGACGAATCGCGCCTGCAGTCCAGCGGATGGCACCCGGGAGACGCTCAGGGCCGAGGATGACCAGGCCGGCGATCACCAGCACCAACATCTCACCCCAACCGACGTTGGCGAACATTGCTAGGTCTTCGTATCGGGCGCGGGGCTGACCGTGAGCGCGACGTGGCGGCCGTCTCTCAGCACCTCGATGGGCGCATCCTGGCCGATCTTGAGCTGGCGCAGCGCGACGACGAACGAGTCGATGTCCGTGACGGGACGGTTGCCGATCCTGATCACGACGTCGCCAGGCTTGAGGCCCGCCTTCTCGGCTGGGCTGCCCGGGTTCACCTTGCCCACCCGTGCGCCGGAGGCCCCCGAGTTGCTCACCGACTCGGCCGTGAGCCCGAGCGTCGCGTGCGAGATCTTGCCGTCCTTGATGAGGCTTTCGGCCACGGTCCTGGCCTCGTTGATGGGGATGGCGAAGTTCAGCAGCACGCCGTCCTCGCGGCCTGCGGTGTTGATGCCGATGACCTCGGAGTCCATGTTGATCAGCGGGCCACCGGAGTTGCCGTGGTTGATCGAGGCGTCGGTCTGCAAACCGTCCAACACGGTGTCGGTGTCGCTTTGGCCGTCGCTGGGTATTGGCACCGGCCGGTGCAGCGCGCTGATGATGCCGTGCGTGACGGTGCTGCGCAGCCCGATCGGCGCACCGGCGGCGATGACCTCTTCGCCGACCTGGAGTTTGTCGGAGTCGCCGAGTCTGGCGACCGTCAGGTTGTCCACGTTGTCGACCTTGAGGACCGCGATGTCGGTCTTGCGGTCCCGGCCGACGAGGCTGGCTGGTACCTCGGTGCCGTCGTTGAAGACCACCGAGATCTTGTGCTTGCCCGGGTCCTGAGCAGCTTGGGAGATCACGTGGTTGTTCGTGATGACGTAGCCACGACCGTCGATGACGACCCCGGACCCGAGGCTGAGGTCCTGGTCGCTGATGACTCGGATGGTGACCACCGAATTGGCAACTGCTGCAGCTACTTTGGTGAATCTACTGGTCGACGCTTCCGGGTTGTCAGGAGTCTCCAGCGTCACCTTCGACGTGGTGAAGGCCGCCATGACCTCGGCGGTGTAGCGGCCGACCAACGCGCCGCCTACGCCGATCACCAACGCGACGATGGTCAACAGCCCAAGCGCAGGCCACGAAACCTTGCGGCCGAACAAAACGTCGCGTACTCCGACCTTGCCGACCGGTACGTCGGCCACGACGTGAGGGGGCTTGGGTAGCGCAGGCGTCCCCAGCGATGGTGGGGCGGCCGGGTCGCGCCACGGATCAGGGGGAAGGTCTGGAATGCCCTGGTCCCTCTCGGCGTCCATCGCGCCGACGTCGGCGGGGTGGCGTTGCAGCGAGTCGTTGGCGCCCTGCCTTCCGAATGCCTCTGCCAGGACGGGATCGGGGGCCTGGTTCTTGGGCGTGTACTCACCCTGGTCGCGCTGCTTGTCGGTTTCGAGGAACGATCCCGAGAAGCCCTCCGGCCTGCCGAAAGCCCGGGTGGCCGCGGGGTCGACGGGCGGACGCGAGACCGGGCGGGGTGCCAGGCGGGGGCTGGTACCGGACTGGTCCTGATTGGTCACCGGTGTTCACTCTCCATCGGAGCATCCGCCATGAGGGGCGGACGCGATTCAAACATTCACGTTACCGACGCTTGCGACGAGCGCGCGTGGCGTCGTCAGCTAATTGCGGGTTGATCGGCTCCACTGGGGGTTCCGGCGGAGCATGGTGCGGGATCTGGGACAACATACCGAGCAGGGCGCTGGGCACGACGATGGGACAGGAGTCCCGCAACGCCGCGCGGGCTTGACCCTGGGCGTCGACCTCAGCCGAGCAATCGGGGCACAGCGACAGGTGGTGGGCGGCCCGCAGGTGGGCGCCCATCCGCAATTCACCGTCGACGAACGCCGCAATGGCCTCAGTGGACAGATGCTCAGTGGAACCGAATCGGCGCGGGCCGACGGGCTGGTCGCTCTGCGACGCGAGCTGAGTCGGTAGCCAGGAGAACGCTCGGCGGAAAACGTGTCCCGAGTCTGCCATCGCCCAGCTCCTCTCCGGTCACCCGCATCTCGAAGGCGACCCATAAAACGATTATGTAGCCACATACGAATGTAGCGCGGCGGACGACTCAGGACATCCGCGAATGGTCAGGCAGACCGGGCTTGATCCTCGACGTAGTCGGCGGAGTGTCGGGCCAGGTAGTCGCGCAAGGCGGCCCTGCCGCGGTGGATGCGACTGCGCACCGTGCCGAGCTTGACCCCAAGGGTGGCGCCGATCTCCTCGTACGACAATCCTTCGATGTCGCACAGGACCACGGCCGCGCGGAACTCAGGCGGCAGCGAATCGAGCGCGGCTTGCAGGTCAGGACCCAGTCGCGAGTCGTGGTAGATCTGCTCGGGGTTCGGCTCATCGGCCGGCACGCGGTCGTAGTCCTCGGGGAGTGCTTCCATACGGATGCGGTTGCGCCGCCGGACCATGTCGAGAAACAGGTTGGTCGTGATGCGGTGCAGCCAACCCTCGAACGTGCCCGGTTGATAATTCTGAACCGACCGGAAGACCCTGATGAACGTCTCCTGCGTCAGATCCTCTGCGTCGTGCTGGCTCCCGGACAAGCGGTAAGCGAGGCGGTAGACGCGGTCGGCGTGCTGGCGCACCAACTCGTCCCAGGACGGCATGGTCGTCTTGTCTCCGGTCGCGTCGAACACGGCGGTCCCGGTCAACTCGTCGGACGGCTCCACCCAGTCGCCGTCGCCGGCGAGTTCGAGGTGAGCCATGGACACGGGGCCAATCGAGGTGGCGGTCGTCGGATCCTCCAGGTCAGTAGTGCGGACGCGACGGTGAACCGACGGCCCGGCACATGCGGCAACGGAAAGCTCGACGTGATTGTTCCCGGATTGCGAGCTTCCGCCGATTTCCATGGACTTACCGTTGCCGACTCCCGTGAGCTTCGCATATGAGCAATCTGAACTTTTCCTGAGAAACCGAGCCAAGCGGCCGCCACCTGCGCAAATCGCGTTGTTACAGCTTGATTGCGAATCGCTGCGCGGGCGTGTCGCGGTACGGACCCCATGGGTTAGCTCTACGCTGCGGGCATGGCCGACGACACTGGGGGCCTGGTGCGGCCCAGCCGTGCCGAGGCGATCGCGACCCACGCCGAACAGTCCATATCCGAAGACGCCATCACTTCCGCTGCGCGCGAACGCGCCGACGACAGCGGCGCAGGCGCCGTTACCCCCGCGGTCGGCGCTTTGCTGAGCGTGTTGGCCAAGCTCGCGGGCGCCAAGTCCGTCGTCGAGATCGGCACCGGCGCAGGCGTCAGTGGGCTCTGGCTGCTTTCGGGTATGCGCGACGACGGCGTGCTGACCACCATCGACGTCGAACCCGAGCATCAGCGGCTGGCCAAACAGGCCTTTTCCGAGGCGGGTATCGGCGCGTCGCGAACCCGGTTGATCGGCGGACGCGCTCAGGACGTGCTGACGCGGCTGGCGGACGACTCGTATGACCTGGTGTTCGTCGACGCCGACCCGATCGACCAGCCAGCCTTCGTGGCCGAGGGGGTGCGGCTGTTGAGGTCGGGCGGGGCGATCGTGGTTCACCGCGCCGCGCTCGGCGGCCGTGCGGGCGATGCGGCCGCGACGGACGCCGAGGTCAGCGCGGTACGGGAAGCGGCCCGCCTGATCGCGGAGGACGACCGCCTGACGCCGGTGCTGATCCCGCTTGGCGACGGTCTGCTGGCCGCCGCACGCGACTGACCGCTCCCCTTCCGCGCCGCAGTTTCGGCGGGGTCTCGAGCCGTACCGGGCGATCTTTACGGCTTCTTGACGGCGGTGATCCTTGACCGAACGCTGAACGCACGTTTAGTGTACTGAACATGCGTTCAGTGGACGATCTGACCGCCGCCGCCCGAATCCGCGACGCGGCGATCGAGCAGTTCGGCCAACACGGGTTCGACGTCGGCCTGCGCGCCATCGCCAAGGGTGCAGGCGTCAGCGCCGCGCTGGTGATTCATCACTTCGGGTCCAAGGACGGCCTGCGCAGGGCGTGCGACGAATTCATCGCCGAGTCCGTGCGCACGTCCAAGAGCGAGTCACTCCAGAACTCAGACCCGGCCGCTTGGTTCGCGCAGATGGCCGAGATCGAATCGTTCGCGCCGATGATGGCCTATCTGGTGCGCAGCATGCAGACTGGCGGCGACCTGGCTAAATCATTGTGGCGCACCATGATCGACAATGCCGAGCAGTACATGGAAGAGGGCGTGCGGGCCGGAACGATCAAGCCGAGCCGCGATCCCAAGGCCAGGGCGAAGTACCTCGCGATGACGGGCGGGGGCGGCTTCATGCTGTACATCCAGATGCACGACACCCCAACCGATCTGCGCGCTGTGCTGCACGACTACGCGCAGGACATGGTGCTGCCGGCGCTCGAGGTTTACACGCAAGGCCTGATGACGGACTCGACGATGTACGACGCGTTCACAGCGCAACAGGCCGAAGGCATTCCGATCCCTACGTCGAAGGAGGACTAAAGGTGACAAGTAACTCGGGCGCCAACGCCATCGAGGTGAACGCGCTGACCAAGAACTTCGGTGCCGTACGCGCACTCGGCGGGTTGGACCTCACCGTCGCCGAAGGCGAGGTGCACGGCTTCCTCGGGCCGAACGGAGCGGGCAAGTCGACGACGATCCGCATCCTGCTCGGCCTGGTGCGTGCAGACGGCGGCACCGCGCGACTGCTCGGCGGCGACCCGTGGGCCGACGCCGTACCCTTGCACCGCGACATCGCCTACGTCCCAGGCGATGTCACGCTGTGGCCATCGCTGACCGGCGGCGAGACCATCGACCTGCTGGCCCGCATGCGCGGCGGCATCGACGAAAAGCGCCGAGCCGAACTCATCGAGCGGTTCAGCCTCGACCCGACGAAGAAGGCACGCACCTACTCGAAGGGCAACCGGCAGAAGGTCTCGCTCGTCTCGGCTTTCTCGTCGAACGCCCGCCTGCTGCTGCTCGACGAACCCAGCAGCGGACTGGATCCGTTGATGGAGAACGTCTTTCAGCAGTGCGTCGGTGAAGCCCGCGACCGCGGCGCGACCGTGCTGTTGTCCAGTCACATTCTCGCCGAGACCGAGGCGCTGTGCGAACGCGTGACCATCATTCGCGCGGGCAAGACCATCGAGAGCGGGACCTTGGACTCGATGCGTCACCTGTCGCGCACCTCGATCAAGGCCGAACTGATCGGCGATCCCGGCGACTTGTCCCGCATCAAGGGCGTCGCGGACGTCAGCTTCGAGGGCCACACGCTGCGCGCACAGGTCGACGGCGACAGCCTCGCCCAAGTCGTCAAGGCTCTTGGCGACGCCGGGGTGCGCGCACTGGTCAGCCAACCACCGACCCTCGAGGAACTCTTTCTCCGGTACTACGACACCGGAGCTGTTGAGGCGCGGAAGGGGGTGCCGGCATGACCGTCCTCGATCGACCACACCAACCCGCCCATCAGGCCCCACTGCGCGGATCGAACTTCTCGGGAACCCTTGGGCTGCTTCGGCTCTTCCTCCGCCGCGACCGCATCGTGCTCCCACTGTGGGTACTGCTGCTGTCCGTCCCACTGTCCACCGTGTACGTCGGCAGCATCGCCGCCGTCTACCCCAACCAGGCCGACCGGGCGGCCTTCGCCGCGTCGATCATGGCGAGCCCCGCGCAGCGGGCGCTATACGGCAACGTGTACGCCGACAGCCTCGGCGCCACGGGCATCTGGAAGGCCGGCATGTTCCACGTGCTGATCGCCGTCGCCGTCATCCTGACCGTCATCCGGCACACCCGTGCCGACGAGGAAACCGGGCGCTCGGAGCTCATCGACTCGACGGCGGTCGGCCGCTACGCCAGCCTGTCCGCGGCGCTGTTGCTCGCGGGCGGCGCGTCAATTCTCACGGGTGTCATCGGAACCGCGGGGCTGTTGACCCTCGACGTCCCCGCTGCCGGATCCCTGGCCTTCGCGGCGGCGCTCGCTTGTACGGGCCTGATTTTCACCGCGGTCGCAGCGGTGGCGGCGCAACTATCGCCGAGCGCACGGTTCGGGCGTGGCGCGGCGTTCGGTGTACTCGCGACGGCGTTCACCTTGCGTGCCGTCGGCGACGCGAGCTCGGCGGCCAGCGCGCTGTCGTGGTGCTCGCCGCTGGGCTGGGCGCTGCAAGTCCGGCCGTATGCGGGCGACCGGTTCTGGATCCTGCTGCTGTCGTTGGCGCTGACGGCCGGGTTGGTCGTGATCGCCTATCAGCTGTTGGCCCGACGCGACGTCGGTGCGGGGCTGTTCGCCGAACGTCCCGGCCCGCCGGAAGCCGGTTCCGCGCTACGCGGCGCCACCAGTCTGGCGTGGCGGCTGAGCCGCGCCGGCATAGTGCTCTGGACCGTCGGGCTGATCCTGTACGGATTGCTCATCGGCAGCGTGGTCAAGGGCATCGGCGAGGAGATCGGCGGCAGCGCCACGGCGCGGGACATCGTGGGCCGGCTCGGCGGTACCGACGCGATGGAGCAGGCGTTCGTCGCCGTCGCGTTCAGCATGCTCGGCATGGTGGCCGCCGCCTTCGCCATCTCACTGACGCTGCGACTGCACCAGGAGGAATCCACTCAGCACGCCGAGACGCTGCTCGCCGGGGCAGTGGGGCGCACCCGCTGGCTGGCCGGCCACGTGTTGATCGCGCTGGTCGGGTCCGCCGCTGCGATCATGATCGCCGGCCTGGTCGCTGGACTGACGTATGGCGCCGCTGCCGGTGACGTGGCAGGCAAGCTGCCCACCGTGCTTGGCACCGCAGCGGTGCAACTCCCTGCGGTGTGGCTGTTGTCGTCCATCACCGTGGCACTGTTCGGACTGCTCCCCCGGTTCACCCCGGTGGCATGGGGCGTGCTCGTCACGTTCATCGCGGTCTATCTGCTTGGCTCGCTCGCGAATTCGCCACAGTGGCTACTCGACCTCGAACCCTTCACGCATACCCCGCGCGTGGGGTCCAGAGATTTCACCGCGACTCCGCTGGCATGGCTGCTCGTCATCGATGCCGCGCTAATCACATTGGGCGCCATCGCCTTTCGGCGACGCGACCTGCGCTGAGGAGGAATCGTGAAACTTGCAGCTCAACTCGTGTTGTCGGTCGTGTTCGGCATCGTGTTCTTCGGACTCGCGCTCTTCCTGCCCGCCGGAACGTTCGACTATTGGCAGGCCTGGGTCTTCGTCGGCGTCTATCTTGCGTCCTCCATCGTGCCCACCGCCTACATCGGCAGGAAGCAACCCGCCGCGTTGCAACGCCGCATGCGTGCTGGCCCCACCGCGGAAACCCGTCCGGCGCAACGGATCATCATCACGGCGATCGTCCTGCTGGTGGCGGCGACGCTGGTGATCAGTGCGTTCGACCACCGGTTCGGCTGGACGACCCTGCCCCTCGCCGTCATCGTATTGGGCGACGTCTTGGTCGCTGCCGGCTTGATAGTCGCCCAGCTGGTGATCATCCAAAACGGTTATGCCTCGGCGAACATCACCGTAGAGACCGGCCAACCGCTCGTTTCGACGGGACTGTACGGAGTGGTTCGCCATCCGATGTACCTGGGTGTCGTCATCAACATGATCGGAACCCCGCTCGCACTCGACTCGCTCTGGGGCTTCGTCACGGTCGCGCTCGTCGTGCCAGTGCTGGCGGCACGGATCGTCGACGAAGAGCGAATGCTCGTCGCCGAACTCGCCGGCTATCCCGAGTACACGACACGCGTGCGCTCCCGGTTGATCCCGCATATCTGGTAGGAGGACCCGTGAAGATTGCTTTGCAGACTGCAGTGGCTTCGGTGCTCGGCATCGGGGCATTCGTCCTGTTGTTGTTCGTGCCGGCTGGAACGCTGAACTGGTGGCAGGGCTGGATCTTCATCGCCGTGTTCACGCTCGCCACCTTGGTCCCGAGCGTCTATCTGGCAAGGCGCGATCCCGACGCGCTGAAGCGGCGCATGAAGGCAGGCCCGACCAACGAGACCAGGCCCGTGCAACGCGTCGTCATCGCCGTCTGCTTCCTGCTCATCCCCGGCATGTTGGTGATCGCCGGCCTCGACCACCGCTTCGGTTGGTCGATGGTGCCGGTGCCGGTGCCGATCGTGATCCTCGGTGACGTGCTGGTGGCGGCCGGACTCGTACTGGCGCAGTGGGTGGTGATCCAGAACAGCTATGCCGCAGCGACGATCACCGTCGAGCGCGAACAGCCACTAGTCGATACGGGGTTGTACGGCATGGTGCGGCACCCGCTCTACGTCGGCGCGCTGATCATGATGGTCGGATCGCCCTTGGCCCTTGGCTCGCTATGGGCGCTCGTGGTTCTGGTTCCTGGTTTCGTCGCCCTGGCGGTGCGCATCGTGGACGAGGAGCAGATGCTCACCGAGCAGTTGCCGGGATACGACGAGTACACGCAGAAGGTGCCCTATCGGCTGGTGCCCAACGTCTGGTGAGCGCTGGCTGTGAGCACCACTGCGCCGGCCAAAGTGATCAGACCGCGCGCCAGGCTATATACAGTTCGGTTCAGTTCCGAACGAACAGAAACGAGGAACCAGCAGTGGCACACCCCAGGGACCACGCCGTCGCGCGACCCTGCCCTGGTGGCGGCAAGAACTGGACGGTCGACATAGCCGGGAAGCCGATATGTCCGCGCTGTCGGCGCGCGCTCAGCACCGTCGCAGGCAAGGGTCGGTCGGTGAAGGACACGCCGAAAGTCCCGCCGCACGACAAACCGCGCGGCAGGTCCGCGACCGATCGCAGCTGAATCGCCGAGTCCCGCCGCATACTGATCCGATGGAACTGCTCACCGGCCTCGGCTTGGCGAGCGCGGCGGGCCTCAACGCCTACATTCCGCTGCTGGCGATGGGACTGCTGGCCCGCTTCACAAATTTGGTCAACCTTCCGCACGGCTGGGCCTGGCTCGAGAACGGGTGGGTGCTGACGATCGTCGCGGTCCTGCTCGCCGTCGAGGTCGTCGCCGACAAGATCCCGGCGCTCGACAGCGTCAACGACGTAGTTCAGACCGTCGTGCGTCCGACGGCAGGCGGCATCGTGTTCGGTGCGGGCACTGCCGCGCAGACCGCCGCCGTCACGGACCCGGGCGCCTTCGTGTCTTCTGGGCAGTGGGTCCCCATCGCGATCGGCGTCGTCGTGGCGCTGGCCATGCACCTGACGAAGACCGCGGTGCGACCCGTCGCGAACGTCGCGACGGTAGGCGTGGCCGCGCCGGTGTTGAGCACCGTCGAGGACTTCGTCAGCATCAGCTTGGTGTTCGTGGCCATCCTGTTGCCCGTGCTGGTGCTGGTGGTCGTGGCGCTGATCGCCTGGGCGGCAGTGAAACTGATCAGAAGACGACGCCGAAGGCCCGCAGCGACACAGTCGTGTTGACGCGCACCGGGAACCGACGAACGCTAGATCCAGACGCCCTTACCGACGGCGACGACGCC
>JAOPVI010000023.1 GCA_025966225.1 Mycobacterium sp.
GATCTGGGTGGAGATTCCCTGTCGGCGTTGACATTCGCCAACCTTCTGCACGAGATCTACGGCATCGACGTGCCTGTGGGCGTCATCGTGAGCCCGGCGTCTGATCTGTATGCCATCGCCGACTACATCGAAGGGGAACGCAGCGGCGGTCTCAAACGCCCCACCTTCGCCGCCGTGCACGGTCGCGACGCCGCGGAGGTCCGTGCCGCCGATCTGACCCTGGACAAGTTCCTCGACGCCGCCACGCTGTCGGACGCCCCTACGCTGCCCCCTCCCAATGCCGAGGTTCGGACCGTCCTGTTGACCGGCGCGACCGGCTTTCTCGGCCGGTACCTGGCCTTGGAATGGCTCGAACGGATGGCACTCGTCGGTGGCACGGTTATCTGCCTGGTGCGGGCCAAGGACGACGCTGCTGCTCGCGAGCGCCTGAACAGAACCTTTCACAGCGGCGATCCCGAACTGCTTTGGCACTATAGCGAACTCGCGGCAGATCACCTGGAGGTCATCGCCGGCGACAAGGGTGAGGCCAACCTCGGGCTCGATCAGCGGACATGGCAGCGCCTGGCCGACACAGTCGACCTGATCATCGACCCGGCCGCGCTGGTGAACCACGTCCTGCCCTATAGCCAGCTGTTCGGCCCCAACGCACTCGGCACCGCGGAGCTGATCCGGATCGCGCTCACCACAAAGCTGAAGCCGTTCGTCTACGTATCGACCATCGGTGTCGGAGTGGGGATCGAACCCCGATCGGCGTTCACCGAAGACGCCGACATCCGGTTCATCAGCCCCACCCGCACCGTCGACGACAGCTACGCCAACGGCTACGGCACCAGCAAGTGGGCCGGCGAGGTCCTGCTGTGCGAGGCTCACGACCTGGCCGGCCTCCCAGTCGCCGTGTTCCGCTGCGACATGATCCTGGCGGACGCCACCTACGTGGGTCAGCTCAACGTGCCGGACATGTTCACTCGGTTGATGCTGAGCCTGGTCGCCACCGGCGTTGCGCCGCAATCGTTCTACGAGCTCGGCTCCGACGGTGGGCGGCAGCGCGCGCACTACGACGGGCTACCGGTCGATTTCATCGCCGAGGCAATCTCCACGCTCGGAGCGAGCGGGTCGGTCGAAAGGAATGAAGCGTTCGAGACATTCCACGTGATGAACCCCCATGACGACGGCATCGGGCTCGACGAGTACGTCGATTGGCTCGTCGAGGCCGGCTACCCGATCCAGCGCGTCGGCGACTACGACGCCTGGCTGCACCGGTTCGAAACGGCCATGCGTGCCCTGCCCGAACGGCAGCGCCAGGCCGCGCTGCTGCCGCTGCTGCACAACTACACGCTGCCCGAGAAGCCGATCAACGGCGCCATGGCGCCGACCGACCGGTTCCGATCAGCTGTGCAGCTCGCGAAAGTCGGTGCGGATAAAGACATTCCGCATGTCTCACCGGCGATGATCGTCAAATACGTCACCGATCTGCACCTGCTCGGACTGCTCTAACCTACGGCCGACCGCGAACGCGAACGCATTGGCGCGGCGGCACTTGGTGTTTGGGTGGATCAGCGGTGCTTCTAGCGCTGGCCGACCGGCAAAACACTGTCCCCAGCCACGTGCAGCCCGAATGGGGGCTGCTCGCCGACCCGCCAGGTGCCGTCCACCTGCAGGCGCTGACCTGCTGCGCGGGTCCTTTGCATGGCTCGCCGCGCCACCGACAGCTGTTGAGTCTCCCAGGCCTTCAGCCGATCTGGGACGTAGCTCGCAGTGGCGCCGAGCAGTGCCTTGCCCAGCTGCCAGGCATCGTCGGCCGCCTTCGCGGTGCCGACACCGATGTGGGGCCGTAGCGCGAATGCCGCGTCGCCGATCAGGCAGGTTCGCCCGAAGGCCATTCGAGGCACCTCCAGGTCGACGATCACCTGGATGAAGGGCTCAGCGCTTCGGTGGACGAGCTCGGCGAGCGGCGCCGGAAGCTCGGTGTCCGCCGCCGAATGCAGCGCTTCCAGATGACGGTCCTGGACTGATCCGGGTGGCACGGTCAACTCGGCCCTGAAACCGTTGCGATCGGTGAGCAGGTCGGCGAGCTGATTTCCCGGCGGGACGTTCCGATACCAGATCCAGTTGCACAGCACGGAGCCGTCGGGGCCAGGAATCGGATAGGTCAGCAGGTGGCCGCGCGGGAGGATCCGGTAGGTGATGGCATCCCGCAGGATGCTCGCCGCGTCGCCGCCGAGCTCGTCACGGTCGACGGTGCCCCGCCAAGCCACGTAACCCGCGTATTGGGTCTTCGCATCGGGCACCATGATTCGGCGTCCGGTGGACCGGATGCCGTCGGCACACACCACGAGGTCGGCCGTCAAAGTTTGACCATCGGTCGTCGACAGAATGACATCGTCGCCCCGATTGGCAAGGTGCGCAAGCTCAGTCGACAGGTGGTAGTGCTCGGTGCCGAAGGCGTCCAGTAGCCCTCGATACAGTTCGAAGTACGACGCGAATCGATATGCGCAGGGTTGCTCGCGGACGATCGCGCCATCGTCGTCGAGGTACCGAAGCCGGCTGGCCGGAACGCCGATGTCGCCAATCGCCTTACCGGCCCGCTCCACGAGGTAGCGAACCGTGGTCGGGTGCGCGACGATCCCGGCACCGCGGCCCTCCAGTGGAATCGGACTACGCTCCACAACCTCGACGTCCCAGCCCTGGTCCCGGAGCACCAGCCCCGCTGTGAGCCCGCCGAGCGATCCCCCGACCACGGCGGCCCGGGTCATACGGCCCGCCCTGCTTGAGATCTCACGCTCTGGCGATTCAATCCATGTCCGTAAAACACTCCGTCTTTCGCCGCAAGTGCATGGGCCAGCGCCACATCCAGTGCGCCTACCTGAAGAACGTTCATACGTCACCGCCGTGGTCGCTGCGATTGTTCCACGCTTCATAATTCCGCCGCGGCGATCGGATGTCCTCACTGCTAGGGCCCATCTACGACCCCCGCCAGTTGGCATGGTTCCTACGTGCTAGCCGGGTAGAACGACGGTCATACAGCAACTAGCAGCAAGCAAGGATTGGTGTCAGCGGCGACGAAATCGGTTCGGTGGAAGTCGACTCTGAGCGGTATGGACAACAATATCGAACGAGGAAGTCCCACATGAGAATCGGACTCAACTCGATTGCACCGCTGCTCTGGGCGGGGCGGCGTCCACGGCTTCGGCGACGCTTTCTAGCCGTTGACTCCCAGGGTAGTGCTGGCCGTAGCGGTGGATGGGTGCCAGCGGGAACGCCAAGGTCAGCGGGAAATGCAAGGCTGGCAATTACGAACTGGGCCGACATCACGGCACCGCGTAGAGGGCGATTTGTCGCCCCGGCGGAACTGACAAAGGAGAAGCGCCACCATGAGCAACGTTCCCACAGTAGTCCTGAACGATGGCTCGCACATCCCGCAGCTTGGTTTCGGCGTCTTCCAGATCGAGCCAGAGCAGACCGCTGCAGCGGTGAAGGCCGCCCTCGACATCGGTTACCGGCACATCGACACCGCTGAGATGTATGGAAATGAGCAGGGAGTCGGCAAGGGCATCGTCGAGGCCGGGCTGGATCGCGCCAGCGTCTTCATCACCAGCAAGCTCAACAACGGCTTCCACAGACCGGACGACGCACGCCGCGCGTTCGACGGAACCCTGAGCGCGCTCGGTTCCGATTACGTCGACCTATTCCTGATCCACTGGCCGCTGCCAACGCTCTACGACGGGGACTTCGTCTCGACCTGGCAGGTTCTCGAAGAGTTCGCCGCAGACGGACGCGCCCGCAGCATCGGCGTGTCGAACTTCCAGCCGGCACACCTTGACCGACTCGCGAAGGAATCCGTCACGGTGCCCGCCGTGAATCAGGTCGAAGTCCATCCCTACTTCGCAAACGAAGAGGTACGCGCCTACGGGCGGGAGTATGACATCGCGACCGAGGCGTGGTCACCGATCGCTCAGGGCAAGGTGCTCGGTGACCCGGTCATCGAGCGAATCGCCAACGCCGTCGGCAAGTCACCGGCCCAGGTCGTGCTGCGCTGGCACGTTCAGCGCGGGGACATCATCTTCCCGAAGTCCGTGTCGCCGGATCGAATGAAGTCGAACTTCGAGTTGTTCGACTTCGAGCTGGACAGCTCTGACATGCTTGCGATCTCGGCCCTCGACAAGGGCGAACCCGGGAGGTCTGGCCCCAACCCGGACCAATTCGACTACATACCCGACTAATGGAAGCAACGATCGTCGGGCAATTGAATTGAGGCCAGCGTCGATGAGTAGCCGGGACGGATTCCATCCAGACTTGACGACGCCGAGCGCCGCGCATGTCGACGAGCTCGCTCCCACGCGGGTGCACCACGTCAGGGCTTCAGAGCTTAGCTCCGGTACGGCCCAGACAGCGGGCATGCAGCGATTTGCCGCGATCAGCGGTGGCTCGGTTGGTTCGGAGAAGATCTGGATGGGTGAGACCTACGTTTCGCCAGAGACGGTGTCGGACAATCATCACCATGGCGAATCCGAGACAGCGATCTTCGTCCGAAGCGGAAATCCCGCGTTCGTATTTCATGACGGCGTCCAAGAAGTCCGCATCGCCACTGCGCCCGGCGACTACATCTTCGTCCCGCCGTATGTTCCACACCGAGAAGAGAATCCGGACCGCGATCAGCCCGCGGTGATCGTGATCGCCCGCAGTACTCAAGAGGCGATCGTGGTGAATCTTCCAGAGCTTTATGCACTTTCAGAGCGTCAAACCGACGAACCAGGAAAGTGACTGACGCGCAGCACCGCCCGCATTGGTCGGGCGGGTCGGCAGGCGCGGTCATTGGGCCATGAAGCTCAGAGCTCGCTCAGTGCCTGCAAGGTGCGCCTTGATTGCGTCGAGCGATCGGTCCAGCTCGCCGTCGCGCACTGCTTCGGCAATCAGCGCGTGTTCGGCAAGGATGGTTTCAATCCTCGCGGGGTCACGAACGGCGGATTCACCGATCATGCGCATCTGGCGGTCCCGTAGCGAGCCGTAAACATCGTGCAGAATGCCGTTGCCAGCGGCCTCGATCAGAATCGCGTGGAAGGCCCGATCTGCATCCGAGAATTCGCGCAGCTCCGCCGCGACGAGGGCCCGACGCTGTCGACCGAGTTCAGTCGCCATCCGATCGAACATCACGGCGCGCGCTTCCGACGATTGACTGATGACCTTCCCGGCGGCGAACTGTTCGAGGACCAGCCGGGCCTCCATGACCGCACGCACCTCTCCTGGGGAGACGGGGACCACCAGGGCACCGCGCTGCGGATACAGCCGTAGCAATCCCTCGGCCTCCAGGCGCAGGAAAGCCTCCCTGACAGGTGTACGCGACATGCTCAACGCGCCCGCGACCTCACCCTCGCTGATCAGCTCGCCACCGGGGAAAGCGCCCGTGAGGATTCGGCCCTTGACGTAGTCGAGCGCCCGGTCCTTCGCCGCGAGTCGGCTCCCGCGGGTGACCCTTTCTGCCACGACGGCCTCCGCTTCGATCCCAGTCGTATACCAGAGGTGCTCGCCGAGCGTACCTGCCGCCCAACCCATCAAGGGCCCCGCTCGGCAACCTGGTGGGTGAGCGTTCTCACTCCACGCCTTGAAGGACCAGAGGTATTCTTGACTGAGATACAAGTTGTATCTATATAATCGAATGGAGACGGTGAAATGTCAATCAACACAGCTCTCGTGACAACGGAAGTCGGTGGTGAGCGCGACGCCTTGGACCCGACCATTGCGGCTCCGGTGACCAATGTGGCCGAGTACGGATTCGAGGGGCGGTTCGAGGACTGGGCCGAGGATGCGCGCTACTACGAGTACTCCAAGGCCGCAAACCCGATCGGCTCCGGGCACACGTCGAAGGTTCCAATCAAGGCTTTCAACCGGGACCTCTACGCCGACGGGCCCAGCCGAATCATCCCATTGGACTTGTCGAGCGAACTCGGCATCGCGGACGGCCCGGCGACCAGCCCGGCGCTGGTGGCGAACTTCATGCGGATCCGTGCGGGTGAGCGGATCGCCACCAACCCGAATGCCACCTCTCAGCTTTACTACGTGATCTCCGGCCGGGGTTTCGCGGCGATGAACGGTCGGCTCGTGCGGTGGGAGAAGGGTGATTTTCTGACCCTGCCTGCCGACAGCCGTGCCACGTTCCATGCCGACTCCGGCTCCGACGCCGCAATCTACTGGGTGAACGACGAGCCGTTGCTTCGTCATCTGGGTGCAGAAGCCACCGAACCCCGTTTCCGCGCAACGAAGTTCCGCCGGGCTGACGCGGTGGCGCGGCTGGATGAGATCGCCTCACGCCCGGACGCGAACGACAAGAGCCGAGTGAGCGTCCTGTTGGCCAATGCTGAAGAGGAGCAAACGCTGACGATCACCCACGTGCTGTGGGCGATGTTCGGTCTGCTGCCGCCGGATCAGGAACAACGTCCGCATCGCCATCAGTCGGTCGCGCTCGACCTGATTCTCGATGCCGAGCCCGGCTGCTACACGCTGCTGGGCACCCGGTTGGACGAGCGGGGCAACATCGTCAACCCGACCCGGGTCGATTGGGAGGCAGGCGGTGCGTTCGTCACGCCGCCGGGCCTGTGGCACGCGCACTTCAACGAGTCGGGCGCCCCGGCGCACCTGATCCCGATCCAGGACGCCGGCCTGCAGACGTACCTGCGTAGCTTGGACATTCGTTTTTCCGACCGCCGATGAACTAGCTCAGGTGCGCGGTCACTACGGTTGGCGGGTACCTCGACTTTGGTGCTAGCTGCAGGTGGTAGTGGGCGTCAGTGCTGACGACAACTGACACCAAAGGCGAGATTCTAGGAGCTATGGCCACCGCGTCGAATCCGAATCCTCACCAGCATCCATATGGCCAATGGCCATCCGCTCAGCGGCCGTACCCCTACGCCGACGTCCGTCAACCTACGCTCGGCGTCGACGGGTGGACCTCGGGACATGGTAAGCAGCACAAGCGTGCTCGCGGTGGCACGCTTGTTGCCGCGGGGCTGGCGGTGGCGTTGATGTCTGCGGGCATCGGCGCCATCGGTGGACTGGCTGTGCAGCCATACCTCTCCGCGCTCGGCGCCGCGGCGACCGTTACGGTCGCCGCACCCCATCCTGGCGCCTCACCCCTGCCAGTGGCCAGCCTTCCGGCCGACTCGATCGAGCAGATCGCCGCAAAGGTGTTGCCCAGCGTGGTGACGCTGCAGACAGATCTGGGCAAGGAGGGCGATCAGGGCTCGGGCATCATCTTGACTTCCGATGGGCTGATCATGACCAATAACCACGTGGTGTCCGCCGCAGTCGAGGCCAACCGCACCGCCCCGGGCGGAGCGCACACCGCAGTGAGGTTCGCCGACGGCCACACCGTGCCCTTCACCGTGGTCGCCACCGATCCAACGACCGATATCGCAGTCGTGCAGGCGCAGGGCGCTTCTGGGTTGACCCCGATCGCGATGGGATCATCAGCCGACCTTCGCGTCGGCCAGCAGGTCGTCGCGGTGGGATCCCCACTGGGCTTGGATGGCACGGTCACTACGGGCA
>JAOPVI010000037.1 GCA_025966225.1 Mycobacterium sp.
TCGCGACGATGGTCAACAACATCGGCGTGAGCCTCGAGTTCGTCATCACCGTCGGCGCAACGATTCTCGTCGCGATCGTCGCCTTCTCCTCGCCGGACAACCACCAATCCGTCTCGGTGCTCTTCACGGGCGGCACGTCTGACGGCAGCACTCCCTACGTGCTGGCCTGGCTGGCCGCGTCACTCGGCCCCTTCTTCGGACTCATCGGAGTGGAAGCCAGCGCGGACATCGCCGAGGAGACCGTCAACGCACGCCACGTAATTCCGCGCACGATGTTCTACGCGTTGGGCGCCTCGATCGTGATCGAGTTCGGCATGTACGTCGTCTACGTGCTGGCGATCAAGAACCAGGACGCCGTTGCGGCCGCGACCGCTGCCCCCATCGAGGAGATCATCACCCAGCAGGTCGGCCCGGTCATCAGCAAGATCGTCGTCGCCGTGGCCCTGACCAACGTGTTGGCCTGCATCCTGGCCAACATCCTCGTCGCCACCCGGCTGACCTACTCGATGGCCCGCGACAACATGCTGCCGTTCTCCCACGTTTGGCGGCACGTGTCTCCGTCGAACCGCACGCCAACGTACGCCGTGCTAGGAATCTTCGGGTTTTCGACGATCCTGCTGCTTTCGGCGCTGGTAAGCGAGAAGGCGTTCTTCCTCATCCTCGGGCTCTCCTCGCTGGCGGTCTGCGCGATGTACCTCCTCCAGACAATCGCAGTGATGATCGCCAGCCGCCGCGGAACCATCCCGACGGCCGAGCCAGGAACGTTCGACCTCGGCAAGGCGCGCGTGCCGGTGGCCGTGGTCGCGGCCGTCTGCTTCACACTGGTGTGCGCCGCGCTGATCTTCCTCCCACAGTTCGCGGGCAACGGCTATGTGTTTCTCGGCCTGCTCGTGCTCGCCACGCTCTGGGCCTTCACCGGGTTGCGCAAGCGGCTCGCGACCGGCGAAGCCGGGCCTGACTACGCCAAGACCCACACCAACTGAATATCTCTAGCTACCAAAGGAATCACCTGACATGACCGTTACACAGTCTTCGCGCGAGCGCTCATCCACCACCACCAGCCACTCCAGCAATCTGGTCGCCGTCGAACCCGGCGCCCCCATCCGCGAGGACACCCCGGCCGGCTCGGTGATCCAGTACAGCGACTACGAACTCGACACGTCCAGCCCGTTCGCGGGCGGCGTGGCCTGGATCGAGGGTGAGTTCATTCCCGCCGAGGACGCCAGGATCTCGATCTTCGACACCGGGTTCGGGCACTCCGACGTCACCTACACCGTCGCACATGTGTGGCACGGCAACATCTTCCGGCTCGACGACCACATCGACCGGCTGCTCGACGGTGCCAGCAAGTTGCGGCTCGACGCGGGTATGAGCAAGGACGCACTGGCCGAGATCACCCGCAAGTGCGTATCGATGTCCCAGCTGCGGGAGTCGTTCGTCAACCTCACCATCACCCGCGGCTATGGAAAGAAGAAGGGCGAGAAGGATTTATCCAAGCTCACTCACCAGGTCTACATCTACGCCATCCCGTACCTGTGGGCGTTCCCCCCGGCCGAGCAGATCTTCGGCACCACGGCCATCGTCCCGCGCCACGTGCGCCGCGCCGGGCGCAACACCGTCGACCCGACCATCAAGAACTACCAATGGGGTGACCTGACCGCGGCCAGCTTCGAAGCCAAGGACCGCGGCTCGCGCACCGCGATCCTGCTGGACTCCGACAGCTGCGTCGCCGAGGGGCCCGGCTTCAACGTCGTCGTCGTCAAAGACGGCAAGCTGGCGTCGCCGTCGCGTAATGCGTTGCCCGGGATCACCCGCAAGACGGTTTTCGAGCTCGCCGACCAGATGGGCATCGAAGCCACCCTCCGCGATGTCACCAGCCACGAGCTGTACGACGCCGACGAACTGATGGCCGTCACCACCGCGGGAGGCGTCACCCCCATCAACACCCTCGACGGCGAACCCATCGGCAGGGGCGATCGGGCTGGCCAACCCGGAGCCATCACCGTCGCCATCCGCGACCGCTTCTGGGCGCTCATGGACCAACCCGGCCCACTCATCGAAGCCATCCAATACTGACGCCGAATACCGGGTGGACGGCGCTCCTCGCCGTCGCCGGTAGACTCCTGCAACCGGGTACCCCACATGAGTTTCCCAGGCAGCCATGCGACTCTTTTTGGGAGCGGCTGCCTCTGCCCGGGCGCAATGACGCGCTACCAATGCGGGCGACGTCGGGCGATACGATATACACATCCGACGCCGATCCGGCACCGAAGACTCATGGGTGCTCTGTCGACACGAGCCCCATCGATGATGGGAGCACATCTTGCGCCGGTTGTTCATCACGGCTGTCCTAGCAATAGTCATGCCCGTATTCATCGGGTTCGCGGGCGGTTCCGCGACGGCCAACGCGTTCTCGCGGCCTGGCCTGCCGGTCGAGTACCTGATGGTGCCCTCGGCAGGAATGGGCCGCGACATCAAGGTCCAGTTCCAAAGCGGCGGGGCCAACTCGCCCGCGGTCTATCTACTGGACGGCCTGCGCGCCCAGGACGACTTCAACGGCTGGGACATCAACACCCAGGCCTTCGAGTGGTACTACGGCTCCGGTCTGTCGGTCGTCATGCCCGTCGGCGGCCAGTCCAGCTTCTACAGCGACTGGTACAAACCGGCGTGCGGCAAGGCCGGCTGCCAGACGTACAAGTGGGAGACGTTCCTGACCCAGGAACTGCCCGCCTATCTGGCCTCCGAGAGGCAGGTCAAGCCCACCGGCAGCGCCGCCGTCGGCCTGTCGATGGCCGGCTCGGCGTCGATGACCCTGGCGATCTACCACCCGGAGCAATTCACCTACGCGGCTTCGCTGTCGGGCTTCCTGAACCCCTCCGAGGGGTCGTGGCCGTTCCTGATCAACGTCTCGATGGGTGACGCCGGCGGCTACAAGGCGAACGACATGTGGGGCGCAACGGAAGACCCGAACAGCGCCTGGAAGCGCAACGACCCGATGGTCAACATCTCGAAGCTGGTCGCCAACGGCACCCGCCTCTGGGTCTACTGCGGCAACGGCACCCCTAGCGACCTCGGCGGGAACAACCTGCCCGCCAAGTTCCTCGAAGGCCTGACCATCCGCACCAACCGCACGTTCCAGGACAACTACATCGCCGCAGGCGGCAAGAACGGCGTCTTCAACTTCCCAGACGACGGCACGCACGACTGGGCCTACTGGGGTCAGCAGTTGCAGCAGATGAAGCCGGACATGCAGCGGGTGCTGGGCGCGGTACCGACCGCCACGTAGGAGTAGCGCATTAGTCCTCGCCATCCTTTTCGTCGGCTCCGCCGACGGTGTGGCTGCGGAGCTCGCGCTTGAGGATCTTCCCCGTCGGGTTGCGCGGCAACTCGTCGAGGAAGATCACCTCACGCGGAACCTTGTAGCGCGCCAAGTGATCTCGGACATAAGCCTTGATGGCATCCTCGTCGACGCTGGCCCCTTCGGCCTTGACGACGAAGGCGCGCAGGCGATGCCCCCACTCCTTGTCCTCGACACCGAGCGCGGTGGCTTCGATGACCTCTGGGTGGCCGCTGATCAGGTCCTCGATCTCGGCGGGGAAGACGTTCTCGCCGCCGGAGACGATCATCTCGTCGTCGCGGCCACTGACGTAAAGCAGTCCGTGCTCGTCGAAGTAGCCGACGTCGCCAGATGACATGAGCCCGTCGATGATCTGCTTTGCGCCGCCACCGGTGTAGCCCTCGAAGGGGAAGGTGTTGCCGACGAAGATCCGGCCCACCTGGCCCTGCGGGACCTCCTTGCCGTTGTCGTCGAAGAGCTTCACCTTCACGCCCTTCACGACGGGCCCGACGGTCGCCGGGTTGATCGAAAGGTCCTTTGGCCGCGCGATGGTCGCGAACGCGATCTCCGTCGACCCGTAGAGGTTGTAGATGACGGGGCCCAGGTCCTTCAGGGCCCTGGTCGCCAGTTCAGCGCCCAACTGGGAGCCGGACACGAACACGATCTTCAGGCTCGACAGATTCGGCTTGCGCTCCAAGCCGTCGAACGCATCGAGGACGCGGGACAACATCACCGGCACGACGACCATGGCCGTCACCTTGTGCTCCTCGATGTCGGCAAGCACGGTGGCCGGCTTGAAGCGTCGGCGCAACACCAGCGTCGAGCCGAGCATCATCGCGATGGTGGCGTGAAGGAAGCCGAGCGCGTGGAACATCGGGGCGGGCAGCGACGTCACCTCGCCCGACTTGAACGGCACGTGCGACAGCACGCCACCGATCGGGGCCAGCGACGGCGGCGTGCTGCGGTTGGCGCCCTTGGGAGTGCCCGTCGTGCCGCTGGTCAGGATGATGATCTTGGAGTGCGCCGTGGCCTTCGGCGGAGTGATCGCCTTGCTTCGCGCGATCAGGTCGGCCAGCGTCTCGTCGGTGCTCTCCGACGGCTCGTCGTTGTCCGGGTTGGTCGAGAGCGCGCGCAGCCTGCCGAGTTCGGGCTCTGCCGCGGAGACGGCCTTGGTGTACTCGTCGTCGAAGATGATGAGCTTGGCGTCCTCGCGCTCGGAGACCTCCTTGATCTGAGGCCCGGAGAACTCACTGTTGAGCAGGATCAGCCGCGCGCCGACCTTGGCCGCACCGTAGAGCGCGATCAGGAACCAGCGGTGGTTGCGGATCAGCAGCGCCACGCCGTCGCCACCCTTGACACCAATGCCCAGCAGGCCGTTGGCGGCCGCGTTGGCGGCGTCGTCGAGTTCCTTGAACGTCAGGTCGCCGTCGTCGTCGATGACGGCGAGACCGTTGGGATTGCGGCGCGCGTTGAGCGCAGGGATCATCCCAAACTCGCCCCAGCGCCTGATGTCGGCGAGCATGGCCGCGATGTTCTGCGGCGGCTCGATCTTGAGCGCGCCCGCCTCGAACATCTTGCGGGCATAGTGGAGTTCGGCCGAACCGCGCTCCCAGTACTTTTCGACGGACTCTTGAATCTTGGCCGCTGCCTGCAAAGGAAGGTCAGTGAGGTTGGGCATCAACCCACCATATGTGACGAGCGTCGCACTGGAGACAATTAACTACCATGGCTTCATGGCCGGTCCGATGTCGCTGGACGTGGGCGGTCGGACGGTGTCCGTTTCCAACCCCGACAAGGTCGTCTTCCCCGAGTCCGGGCTCACCAAGCTGGACCTCATCAACTACTATCTGGCCGTTGCCGATGGCGCCCTCCGGGGAGTCGCGGGCCGACCGATGATCCTCAAACGGTTCGTCAAGGGCATCTCGCAAGAGGCGATCTTCCAGAAGCGCGCACCCGAGAAGCGGCCCGACTGGATCGAGGTCGCCGAACTGAAGTACGCGTCGGGCACCTCGGCGAAGGAGGCGGTGCTCCGCGACGCGGCCGGACTGGTCTGGGCGGTCAATCTCGGTTGCGTCGACCTCAATCCCCACCCCGTCCTGGCCGAGGATCTGGATCACCCCGACGAACTGCGGGTGGATCTCGACCCCATGCCCGGCGTCGAATGGGCACAGATAGTCGACGTCGCAATGGTGGCCAGGGACGTGCTCTCCGACTACGGGTTGACGGCCTGGCCGAAGACGTCGGGTTCGAAGGGCTTTCACGTTTACGCCCGCATTCGCCCGGACTGGCCGTACAAGCAGGTGCGACTCGCCGCCGAGACCATCGCCCGGGAAGTCGAACTGCGCGCCCCCGAGCTGGCCACCAGCAGGTGGTGGAAGGAAGAACGCGGCGAACGCGTCTTCGTGGACTTCAACCAGAACGCCAAGGACCGCACCGTCGCGTCGGCCTACTCCGTTCGGTCGCGGCCCGACGCTCGGGTGTCGACGCCGCTGCGCTGGGACGAGGTACCCGGCTGCCTGCCCGAGGCGTTCACGGTGGCGACGGTGCCCGCGCGCTACGCCGAGCTCGGCGACCCGTGGGAGGGCATCGACGACGCGGCGGGCGGGTTGGACGGGTTGCTGGACCGCGCGACGGAACTGGGGCCGGCCGAGAAGGCGCCGAAGGGCACCGGCAAGACGGGCGGCCGGACGTCTTCCATGCCGTTGATCGAGATCGCCCGCACCAAGACCAAGGACGAGGCGATGGCCGCACTCGACACCTGGCGCGGCAGGTACCCCGCCGTCGCCGAGCGTCTCGAACCCGTTGACGTGCTCGTCGACGGCATGCGTGGGCCTTCTTCGATCTGGTACCGCATCCGGATCAACCTCCAGCACGTGCCGGAGGAGCAGCGCCCGCCGCAGGAGCAGCTCATTGCGGACTACTCGCCGTGGGAGAGCTATTCGGGACCCCAGTGGAAGCAGCGATGAGCGCTTGCGCGAAGAGCAGACGGATTCTGAGCTGACGTTTGCTCTTATCCGCCCCAAGGACTCTTAGCGAAGTATTAGCCGCTACTCAACGGTAGGCCAAGGTGCATGACTACCTTCGAATACAGGTTGAGGTGACGGCGTCGTCCGCAGCCAGTCACCAAACAGGAAACGAGGGGCATCATGACGATCGCGAGATCCATCTCAGCGCCGGATCGTGGCTTCCACTATGGAAATCCGGCACTCGACTGTGAGCGCGCCCAGATGAGTGCCCTTTGCCGTCAACTCGCCACCATCGTGTCGGTGGCAGGCGAGGTCGACGACGCGAACATCGGCCGAGTCACGCAGTACGCAGCGCGATATGTGTTGTGCGAGAAGCCCTTCGTGCTCGACCTGAGCGGCGTTGACTCCTTCACCGACCGCGCTGTCTCGCTGCTGTACGCCATCGACGACGCCAGCTACGGCGTAGGCGTGGAATGGGCTGTCGTGGCCAGTCCCGCGGTCATTCGCGTGATGAGCAACTACGGCGACCCGGCCGACTTCCACACCGTCAATTCGGTGCCCGAGGCCCTGCACCACTTCGCCGACGCCACCGCAGCGCGTCGGCGCCTGCTGCCGATCATGACCAAGTCCGCTTAAGAGACAGGACAGAACAATGTTGCTCGACTTCCGGGGGCTCGTCCACCTAATCCGTCGGCGCAAGCCGGTGCCCCACACTCCTGTGGTCGCCAACCAGCCGACGCATCAAGCGCACGCCGCCTGACCGATCGCTAACGGCCAACGGCCGCCACTGCGTCTGCGATCGGCGTTTCACCGCTGATCAACTCGAACGTCTTTCCGGACAGTTCTGTTGCGTCCAACACCGCCACCAGAACGGCGGCGACGTCCTGCCGAGGCACGTCGCCGCGTCCGGTGGACAACGCGATGAACACCCGCCCCGTTCCGTCGTCGTCGGTGAGGTGGCCCGGTCGCACGACGGTCGTCTGCAATTCGGTGCGGGCCAGCACGTCTTCGTCCGCGGCCGCCTTGGCCTGCAGGTAGGCCGCGAAGACCGGGTCGGAGCTGGGTTTGTCGTCGACTCGGCGGTCGGCGCCCATCGCGGAGATCATCACGTACCGTCTGACCCCCGCTTCGATGGCGGCGTCGGCGAGTAACACCGCGGCGGCACGATCGACCGTGTCCTTGCGCGCGGCTCCACTGCCCGGGCCCGCACCCGCGGCGAACACCACCGCGTCGGCACCACGCACATGCCCGGCGACCTCGGCCACCGTCGCATGTTCGAGATCGATGACGGCGGGTTCGGCACCTGCGGCCTCCAGATCCGCGGCGTGCGCGGGATTCCGGATGAGGCCAACGACCGTGTCGCCGCGCTGCGTCAACAGCCGTTCGAGCCTCAGCGCGATCTTGCCGTGACCCCCTGCGATGACGATGCGGCTACTCATGCTGCGAACACCTGCGAGTCGTCCGCAAAAGCCTTGAATTCCAAGGCGTTTCCAGCGGGGTCGAGTAGGAACATGGTCCACTGCTCGCCTGTCTCGCCTTCGAACCGCACGTAGGGTTCGATGACGAATTCGACGTCGGACGCCCGTAGTCGATCCGCGAGCGCCTGGAACTCCGGCACGCCGAGGATCAACCCGAAGTGTGGGACCGGCACGTCGTGTCCGTCGACCGGGTTGTGGATGGGCCGGACCCGGCCAGGGGCCAGGTGGGTGACGACCTGATGGCCGCTCAGGTTCCAGTCCACCCAGGTCTCCGCGCTGCGACCCGGCGCGAGGCCGAGCACCCCGCCGTAGAAGCGCCTGGCCGCGTCCATGTCGTCGACTGGCATCGCCAGGTGGAACCGGGGTATTGGCGAGTCGAGCGTCGTCATGCTTCCCACGATAGGCGCGGCGTTCTTGATGAAATGATGGCACTGGGGCGGGCTAGCCAGGGGTCGGCGCTCGCGCGGCTTCGACGTCGATGAGGCTGTTGATGACGGGCAGCGCGACGCGGGCCGCCAGGTCCAGCGCGTCGCGTTGCTCCTGGGACAGCATCGTCAGCAGTTCGCCGAGGCGCTCGCGGACGCCGTCGTGACGCTCGAGCACCAGCTGTCGGCCACCGTCGGTCACCGTCACCAAGGCTGCGCGCCGGTCCTCGGGATCGGTCAGCCGTGCGACCAGGCCCTTGCGCTCCAGTCGTTGGATCAACTGCGTCATCGAAGGTTGACTGACCTCGACCGATGACGCCAGCGTGGTGAGCCGGACCGGGCCTTCGGCGTGCAGGAGGTAAAGCACCGCCGACGCAGTGGGGCTCAGCCCGGTGCGATCGAGCAGATGCCGGGACAACAGCACCGTGGCCTGCGACAGCAGTTCGTTGACGGTGTCGACATCGGCTTCCCGCGGGTTCACGGCCGCACGATACATCACAAGCCAATGAAATGTGACGGCCAACACTTTGGCTGGCAGTTGTTTGCCCCATCACCTCGGGGCCCGCATCTCGGCCCAGGTGTGCGAATGTTGTTCAACTGCACCAGTTTCTTGCCTGCTGGCTCCCGGTCCATCCCAAAGTTCGGCTGGCTTGCGTACAATATTATTAGCCGTACTATATACCTGTGCAAAGCATCCCGGTGGCATCCGCATGAGCACAACCTCCGACGACGCCACCACGGACGCCATCCCCACGGCGAGGCACGCGGCCCGCCCGGCCATCCCCAGACTGATCAGGACGCTGGGCGTGCCGATCATCCTCGGCTGGGTCCTGCTCATCGTCGTACTGAACGTCGTCGTCCCGCAGCTCGAAGAGGTTGGCAAGCTCCGCTCGGTGTCGATGACCCCCGACGCCGCCCCGTCGATGATCTCGATGAAGCACATCGGCCAGGTGTTCCAGGAGTTCGACTCCAACAGCGCTGCGATGATCGTGCTCGAAGGCGAGCAACCGCTGGGCGCTGACGCGCATGCGTACTACGACCAGCTGATCAAGAAGCTCGAGGCCGACCCCAAGCACGTCGAGCACGTCCAGGATTTCTGGAGCGACCCGCTCACCGCATCCGGCTCTCAGAGCAATGACGGCAAGGCGGCCTACGTTCAGGTCTACCTCCGCGGCAACCAGGGTGAGGCGCTGGCCAACGAGTCCGTCGAAGCCGTCGGCCACATCGTCGACAGTGTGCCCGCGCCACCAGGCGTGAAGGCCTACGTCACCGGTGCCGCCGCGCTCGCCGCCGACCAGAACACCGCGGGCGACAGCAGCATGCAGCTGATCGAAGCGGTGACGTTCACCGTCATCATCGTCATGCTGTTGCTCGTTTACCGATCGATCGTCACGGTGTTGATCACGCTCGTCATGGTCGTGCTGGAGCTCGCCGCGGCCCGAGGCGTGGTGGCGTTCCTGGGATTTCACAACATCATCGGGCTGTCGACCTTCGCGACGAACCTACTGGTCACCCTCGCGATAGCCGCGGCGACCGACTACGCCATCTTCCTGATAGGTCGATATCAAGAAGCCCGCGGCGCTGGCGAAGACCGAGAATCCGCGTACTACTCCATGTTCGGCGGAACGGCCCACGTGGTGCTCGGCTCCGGGCTCACCATCGCAGGCGCGACGTTCTGTCTGAGTTTCACGAATCTGCCGTACTTCCAGACCCTCGGCGTTCCGCTGGCCATCGGCATGGTGGTGGTCGTCCTTGCCGCGCTCACCCTGGGTCCCGCGGTGATCGCCACGGCCAGCCGTTTCGGCAAGGTGCTCGAGCCCACGCGCGCGATGAAGGTGTACGGCTGGCGCAAGATCGGCGCCGCCGTAACTCGTTGGCCCGGACCCATTCTGGTGGGCACCATCGCACTCGCGCTCGTCGGCTTGCTGACGCTGCCCGGTTACCGCAATAGCTACAACGACCGGAACTACCTGCCAAAGAGTGTCCCGGCCAACGTGGGCTATGCCGCGGCCGACAGACATTTCTCGCCGGCCCGCATGAACCCCGAACTGCTGATGATCGAGAGCGATCACGACCTGCGCAACTCGGCGGACTTCCTGGTCATCAACAAGATCGCCAAGGCGGTCACGGCGGTCCCCGGCATCGCCGAGGTGCAGACCATCACCAGGCCCGAGGGCAAGCCCATCGAGCACACGACCATCCCGTTCCAGCTCGGTCAGCAGAGCACGCCGCAGATCATGAACCAGAAGTACAACCAGGACATGATGGCCAACATGCTCAAGCAGGCCGATGAGATGCAGACCACCATCGACACGCTGACGCAGATGTCGGCCCTGACCCAGCAGATGGCGGACACCACGCACTCGATGGTCCAGAAGACCAAGGGCATGTCGGTCGACATCGCCGAATTGCGCGACAACATCTCCAATTTCGACGACTTCTTCCGGCCGCTGCGCAACTACTTCTACTGGGAGCCACACTGCTACGACATCCCGGGCTGCTGGGCCATCCGGTCGATATTCGACACGCTCGACGGCATCGACACGATGACCGACGACATTCAGCAGCTGGTGCCCGACCTGGAACGCCTCGATCAGCTGATGCCGCAATTGGTCGCGCTGATGCCGTCGCAGATCGAGACCATGAAGTCGATGAAGCAGATGATGCTGACGATGTATGCGACCCAGAAGGGTCAGCAGGATCAGCAGGCGGCGGCGTCGGAAAACTCCTCGGCCATGGGCGAGGCGTTCGACAAGTCACGCAACGACGATTCGTTCTACATGCCGCCGGAGGCCTTCGACAACGCCGACTTCAAGCGCGGCATGAAGAACTTCATCTCGCCGGACGGCCACTCGGTGCGCTTCATGATCCAGCACGAAGGTGATCCGCTGACGCCGGAAGGCATTTCGCACATCGATGCCATCAAGCTGGCCGCCAAGGAGGCGGTCAAGGGCACCCCGCTCGAGGGCTCGAAGATCTATCTGGCCGGAACGGCGGCCACGTTCAAGGACATGTCCGACGGATCGACGTACGACTTGATGATCGCGGCCATCGCCGCATTGGCGCTGATCTTCATCATCATGCTGATCATCACCCGGGCGGTCGTCGCGGCGGCGGTCATCGTCTTGACGGTCATGTTGTCCCTCGGCGCTTCGCTGGGACTCTCCGTGCTGATCTGGCAACACCTCATCGGCATCGACCTGCATTGGATGGTGTTGCCGATGTCGGTCATCATCCTGTTGGCGGTCGGCGCCGACTACAACCTCCTGCTCGTCGCGCGGTTCAAGGAGGAGATCCACGCCGGGCTGAACACCGGCATCATCCGCGCGATGGGTGGCACCGGATCCGTCGTGACCTCGGCCGGCCTGGTGTTCGCGTTCACCATGATGTCCATGGCGGTCAGTTCACTCACCGTGATCGGGCAGGTCGGCACGACCATCGGACTCGGCCTGCTGTTCGACACGTTGATCGTGCGCTCGCTGATGATGCCGTCGATCGCGGCGCTGCTCGGCAAGTGGTTCTGGTGGCCGCAGCTCGTCCGACAGCGACCGGTGCCCGTGCCATGGCCCAAGGCGGGTCGGGAGACCGAAGTAATCCCAGTAGTTCGGCACTGACGACGTCGTAGCGCGGTTTGGCACTCGACTAACTTGTCCGAATGAGCCTCGTCAGCACCGCAGCGCGTCCGCACCCCGACCGCCTCAGCCCGGCGCTCTATCCAGTCCGGAGCACCATCGAAGCCCGCTTCGGCGACATGGACGCCAACCGACACCTGAACAACCTCGCGCTCGAGGCGATGCACGACGGTGGACCCGCGCCGATACCGGAGGAAGCGCGCACCCGGTTGGCAGCCCTGCTGTTTGCGGAGTCCGGCCCGATTAGCATGGGCGTCTGACACTTTCGGCGTTCAGAGTCGAGTTGTCCACAGTTGCGTCTTCATCCACAGGCCGGGGGTTTGGGACTGGCGGCGGCGTCGGGTCGGTTGGAATGATCGAATGCATGTTCGAAGAATTGGTGACTACTTCCAGCGATGCCGTGCTGGTCGATGCGATCACCGACGCCACCCGCGCCGAAGC
>JAOPVI010000039.1 GCA_025966225.1 Mycobacterium sp.
GCTTCGGCGCGGGTGGCGTCGGTGATCGCATCGACCAGCACGGCATCGCTGGAAGTAGTCACCAATTCTTCGAACATGCATTCGATCATTCCAACCGACCCGACGCCGCCGCCAGTCCCAAACCCCCACCTGTGGATGAAATCGCAACTGTGGACAACTAGCCGCACCGCGAGCCCAACGGTTGCCGAATCAGCGCAGAACCTGTTCCGTATATCAACGATGACGGACAACGTGTTGCTCGTGCACTGGCACGACCTCGGCCGATACCTGGGCGCCTACGGCCACGCCGACGTATCGAGTCCACGGCTCGATCGGCTCGCCGACGAAGGCGTGCTGTTCACCAGGGCTCATGCGACGGCCCCATTGTGCTCGCCGTCGCGCGGTTCATTCTTCACGGGGCGTTACCCGCAGAGCAACGGTCTCATCGGGCTCGCGCACCACGGCTGGGAATACCGCGCGAACGTCCAGACCCTGCCCGCACTGCTCTCTCAATCAGGTTGGCACACCGCACTATTCGGTATGCAACACGAGACCTCATATCCTTCGACGCTCGGCTTCGACGAATACGACGTGTCCAACTCCTACTGCGAGTACGTCGTAGAGCGCGCGAGTCGTTGGCTCACCGAAGCGCCGAGCCAACCATTCCTGCTGACGGCAGGCTTCTTCGAGACGCACCGGCCGTATCCTCATGACCGATACGAACCCGCACAGGCCGACTCGGTCTCGTTGCCCGACTACCTGCCCGACACCGCAGACGTACGACGGGATCTCGCCGACTTCTACGGCTCCATCGCGGTGGCCGACGCTGCGGTGGGGCAACTGCTCGACACCCTCGAGTCGACCGGCCTCGACCGCACCACCTGGGTGGTGTTCCTCACCGACCACGGCCCCGCGCTGCCAAGGGCCAAGTCAACGTTGTACGACGCGGGCACCGGCATCGCACTCATCGTCCGGCCGCCAACCGGAAACCACACTGCTCCAAGCACTTACGACGACCTCTTCAGCGGCGTCGATCTGGTGCCCACGCTGCTCGAACTGCTCGGGGTGGACGTGCCCGACGACGTCCAAGGCATTTCGCACGCGCCGAACCTGCGCCGACCACTGCCAGCCGGCCAACCCGCACGCACCGAGGTCTACACCACGAAGACGTACCACGATTCCTTCGATCCGATACGTGCCGTGCGCACGAAGGACTACAGCTACATCGAGAACTACGCGCCACGGCCCGTGCTGGACCTGCCGTGGGACATCGCGGACAGCGCGCCAGGCCAACTGGTCGAGCCGTTGACGCGTGGTCCCCGTCCGGCTCGCGAGCTCTACGACCTCGTCGCCGACCCCACCGAAACCGAGAACCTGCTGGCCAACTCGACCGACAAGGCCGAGGCGATCGCAGGCGAGCTGGCGCTGCTGCTCGATGCGTGGCGGGTGAAGACCAACGACGTCATCCCGTCTGACTTCGCGGGTACGCGGATCGCCGAACGCTACACGGAGACCTACCTGAACAACCACGGCAGGCCTGCGACCAGTCGCTCCGCCATCGCCGCCGAACGCGGAGTGCGCGACGAACTCCAGCAATAGTTCTGCTCGTGGTGAGCAGAATATCGGTGCTGCAAGGGGTTTCGCCACAGGATACGCTGCACCGCATGGCCGCCCACCCCGCCTACCTGGTGCTCGCGTCACAACGCAGCGGCAGCACGCTGCTCGTCGAGTCGCTGCGGGCCACCGGCGTGGCGGGTGAGCCACAGGAGTTCTTCCAGTATCTGCCGACGACCAGCCAATCACCGCAGCCCCGTCAGTGGTTCGACGGCCTCGAGGACCAATCGGTGCTGCGCCTGCTCGATCCGCTTGACGAGGGCAAGCCCGACATCGCGCCTGCCGAGATCTGGCGGGACTACATCCGCACCGTGGGCCGCACGCCGAACGGGGTGTGGGGCGGGAAGCTGATGTGGAATCAGACGCCGTTGCTACTCGATCGCGCCGAGGGGCTTCCGAATCGCTCCGGGGTCGGCCTGCTGTCCGCCATCCGCGACGTGGTCGGCTCCGACCCGGTGCTGGTGCACGTGTACCGCCCCGACGTCGTATCGCAGGCGGTTTCGTTCTGGCGGGCCGTGCAGACGCGGGTCTGGCGAGGCAGGCCCGATCCCGTGCGGGACGCCCGCGCCGAATACCACGCGGGTGCCATCGCACATGTCGTCACGATGTTGCGCGCCCAGGAGGAAGGCTGGCGGACCTGGTTCGCCGAGGAATCTATCGAGCCCATCGACGTTTCATATCCCGTGCTGTGGAGAAACCTCACCCAGGTGGTCGGTACCGTCCTGGAAGCGCTCGGGCTCGACCCGCGGCTAGCTCCAGATCCAGTGCTGGAGCGCCAGGCCGACCAGCGCTCCGACGACTGGGTGGACCGCTACCGCAAGGATGCGGAGAGGGAAGGTCTGCCGATATGACGGCTGGGATTGCGGATGCCACGCACGTCGAGGAACTGAGGCTGCTCGAAGCCGAATCGGTCCACATCATCCGCGAGGTCGTCGCGGAGCTGGAGCGACCGGTGCTGCTGTTCTCCGCGGGCAAGGACTCGATCGTGTTACTTCGGCTGGCGGAGAAGGCATTTCGTCCGTTTCCGCTGCCGTTCCCGGTGCTGCACGTCGACACCGGCCACAATTTCGACGAGGTCATTGAGTTCCGGGACCGTCGCCTGAACGAGCACGGCCACAAGTTGATCGTCGGCTCCGTTCAGGAGTCCATCGACTCCGGCCGGGTGCCCGACCCCGGCCCAGGGGCCTCGCGCAACCGCCAACAGACCCGCACGCTGCTGGATGCGCTCGAGGCGGGCGGATTCGACGCGGCCTTCGGTGGGGCCCGCCGCGACGAGGAGCGCGCCAGGGCCAAGGAACGGATTCTGTCCTTCCGCGACGAGTTCGGGCAGTGGGATCCTCGCGCCCAACGACCCGAGCCGTGGTCGCTGTACAACGGACGGATCAAGAAGGGCGAGCAGGTCCGGGTGTTCCCGTTGTCCAACTGGACCGAGTTGGACATCTGGCGTTACGTCGAACTGGAGCACCTCGAATTGCCGCCCATCTACTTCGCCCACGAGCGCGAGGTCGTCGAACGCGACGGCATTCTGCTTGCCGTCTCCGACTACGTTCAGCCCGCGGGCGACGAGTCGTCGGCGGTCGAGTGGGTGCGCTACCGCACGGTGGGCGACCTCACCATCACGGGCGCCGTCCGGTCGCGCGCCACGGACATCGCGGGCGTCATCTCCGAGATCTCGGCGGCCACCGTGTCCGAACGGGGCGAGACCAGGGCCGACGATCGCACGTCGGTGGCGGCCATGGAAGACCGCAAGCGCGAGGGCTACTTCTGATGGGGGCGACAAGGCAGCTCCTGCGCCTCGCCACGGCCGGATCGGTGGACGACGGCAAGAGCACGTTGATCGGCCGGCTGATGCACGACACCGACAGCTTGCCACTCGACCACCTCCAAGCCGTCACTGACGAGGCGGGCGTCGCCGACCTGGCCGCGCTCTCCGACGGATTGCGCGCCGAGCGCGAGCAGGGCATCACGATCGACGTGGCGTATCGGTTCTTCTCCACGGCACGCCGAAGTTACATCCTGGCCGACACCCCTGGCCACGAGCGCTACACCCGCAACATGTTCACCGGGGCGTCCAATGCCCACGTCGCCATCCTGCTCGTCGACGCCCGCGCCGGGGTGCTGCGTCAGACCCGCAGGCACGCCAGGATCGCAAACCTGTTGGGCATCAAGCACTTCGTGGCCACCGTGAACAAGATCGACCTCGTCGACTTCGACCAGGCCCGGTTCGACGAGGTCGCCGCGGAGCTGCAGCAGATGGCGGCCCGGCTCGGCGGAGCCGAGCTGACGGTCATTCCCATCGCCGCCAAACACGGCGACAACGTCGTACACCAATCGGAGCGCACCCCGTGGTACCCCGGGCCCACGCTGCTGGAGTATCTCGAGGGCATCGAACTCTCGGCGCCACAGCCCGGGGCGGCCAAGTTGCGGCTGCCCATCCAGTGGGTGTCCCGACCCACCACCGACGTACGTCGCCGATATACGGGTCGGTTGGCCGCAGGCACCGTGAGCGTCGGCGACACCATCGTGTCGTTGCCCGCGGGCACGCGCTCCAAGGTCACCGCGGTCGACACGCTGGATGACGATCGTGCGACTGCCGTTGCGCCACTGTCGGTCTCGATCGAACTCGCCGATGACATCGACGTGGGCCGTGGCGACGTCTTCGTCAGTGGGGCCGAGCATGTGACGCCGCCGGTGCTGGCCCGTGAGCTCGACGCGACCGTGTGCTGGTTCGCCGAGACGCCGCTGCGCGCCGGAGACAGGGTCTCGCTCAAGCAGACCACCAAGACGGTGCGGGCCACGGTGCAGGCGCTGCACACCCGGCTGGATCCCGAGACCCTCGACGAGCTCGACAGCCCAGTCGAGTTGTCGCTCAACGACATCGGCATGGTGACGCTACGAACCAGCTCGGTCGTGGTCGCCGACTCGTACACCGACAACCGGGACACGGGCGCGTTCATCCTGATCGACGAGACGTCGAACGACACCATCGGCGCAGGCACCATCATCGAGCCGCGCGAGGTCAAGCCCGGCGCACAGACCCGTAACGACATCCGTTGGCACCCTTCTGCACTGGACCGCGAACATCGCTGGAGGACGACCGGCCAGCGGGGCGCCACCATCTGGTTCACCGGCCTACCCGCATCGGGCAAGTCGACGTTGGCCGTCGCCGTCGAACGTGCGCTCGTCGAGTCGGGTGACGTCGCCTACCTGCTCGACGGCGACAACATCAGACACGGGCTGTCGGACGACCTCGGCTTCTCCCCCGGCGACCGCGCGGAGAACATCAGGCGGGTGGGCCACCTCACCCGACTGTTCGCCGACGCAGGCGTGGTCGCGCTGGCCTCGCTGGTCTCTCCGCTGAAGTCCGACAGGGAGATCGCCAGGGCGCTCAACGACGCGGCGAAGCTCCCCTTCATCGAGGTGCACGTCGCCACGTCGTTGGCGGAGTGCGAGAAGCGTGACCCGAAGGGGCTGTACGCCCGCGCACGGGCAGGCGAGCTAAAGGGCCTCACGGGTGTCGACGCCCCGTACGAGGCACCGGAGCATGCCGACCTGGTGCTCGACACCACCGCTGCCGACATCGACGAGCTCGTCGCGACGGTGATCGCGCTGCTCAACGAAAGGCGTCAGCCGCCGACCTGAGCGACGACGAAGACGCGCCGGAACGGGAAGTACGTCGTGCCGTCCTTCCTGGCGGGATACGCCTCGGCCAGCACCGGGATGATCGCCTCGCGATAGCGTTGCCACTCGTCGGAGGACAACCGGCTCTTCACCTGGGTCAGGGCGGTGCCGGTGATCCAGTCCAACACCGGGGTATCCCCCGTCAGCTGGTGGATGTAGGTGGTCTCCCACGCGTCGACCGCACACCCGGCGTCGGTGAGGAGGTCCGCATACTGGCTTGGGGTCTCGACGAGATCTGCTTCCCGCCAAGGCATGTCCCGCAACGGTTCCGCGAATTCTTCGCGGCGGGCGACCTCGCGCACCGCCTCGTGAGAGGGGGCGTCGAAGTTACCGGGTACCTGCATGGCGATCCAGGCGCCCGCGGGCAGCTCGTTCGCCCACCGGAGCAGCAACTCGACGTGATTGGGCACCCATTGCAGGGCCGCGTTGGAGACGACGACGTCGGTGTCCGGTTTCGGTGACCACTCGTCGATGCCGCCGACGACGGCGTCGAGCCCGCGCTCCTTGGCCGCCTCCACCATCTCGGGCGAGCTGTCGACCGCTTCGAGCACCGCATCCGGCCACCGCGTAGCGAGCGTGACGGTCAGGTTGCCTGGCCCGCAGCCCAAGTCGACGATCCGACGCGGCGCCTCAACGCCGACCCGGGAAAGCAGGTCGAAGAAGGGGCGCCCGCGATGGTCTGCGAAGGCCAGGTACACATCCGGATTCCACATGTTGCAATCTTGTCTGATGACGGACGAATCAACGGCGGTACGTGGGATCTGGCAGGCCTTGGGACTGCCCGGCCTCGTCGACGTGCATACGCACTTCATGCCGAAGCGCGTCATGGACAAGGTGTGGCAGTACTTCGACACGTCGGGTCCGCTCGTCGGGCGCACCTGGCCGGTGACCTACCGCACGGACGAGACCGAGCGGCTTGCGACGTTGCGGAGCTTCGGCGTGCGAGCCTTCACGTCGCTGGTCTATCCGCACAAACCCCAGATGGCGGAGTGGCTGAATCAGTGGGCGGCGCAGTTCGCGGCGGACACCCCGGACTGCCTTGCCACGGCGACGTTCTACCCGGAGCCGGGCGCGGAGGACTACGTCACCGCCGCCATCGACGCAGGCACCCGCGTGTTCAAGGCGCACGTGCAGGTTGGCGGGTACGACCCCACCGATCCGCTACTGGACGGGGTGTGGGGGACCCTGGCGGACGCGCGGATCCCCGTCGTCATCCACTGCGGGTCCGGTCCGCAGCCGGGCGAACACACCGGCCCTGACCCCATCGGCGCCGTGTTGGCCAGGCACCCGCGGTTGCGGTTGATCGTCGCGCACATGGGCATGCCCGAGTACGTCGACTTCCTCGACCTTTGCGAGCAGTACGGCGACGTGCATCTGGACACCACGATGGCCTTCACGCCGTTCACCGAGGAGCTCATGCCGTTCCCGCGGCAGACGTACCCACGCCTGCTCGACATCGGGGACCGCATCCTGTTCGGCAGCGACTTCCCCAACATCCCGTATTGCTATCGCGATGCACTGTCGGTGCTGACCAGGCTGGACGGCATCGACGACGCGTGGCTGCGCGGCGTGCTGCACGACAACGGGGCGCGACTGTTCGGCCTCGCGCACAGCTGATTCGCAGGCTCGTCGTGGACGCTGGCGACCGTGACTGCGCGGTGGCCACGATGGGCGTTGGTTGCGCTGCTCACCGCCACGGCTGCGCTGTACCTCTGGAATCTCTCGGCAGGCGGCTACGGCAACAGCTTCTACGCGGCCGCCGCGCAAGCCGGCGGGCAGAGTTGGTCGGCCTGGTTCTTCGGAGCACTGGATGCGCACGACTTCATCACCGTCGACAAGCCCCCTGCGGCACTGTGGGTGACGGGACTCTCGGTGCGTCTGTTCGGGCTCAACAGCTGGTCCGTCCTTGCGCCGCAAGCCATCATGGGCGTAGGCGCGGTGGCGGTGCTGTTCGCGACGGTGCGGCGCACGTTCAGCGCACCCGGCCATGGCGCTGCGGCGGGCCTCATCGCGGGCGCAGTCCTGGCGTGCACTCCCGCGGCGGCGTTGATGTTTCGCTTCAACAATCCCGATGCGCTGCTGGTGTTGTTGCTGACCGTCGCGGCATACTGCGTGACCCGGGCGGTGCGGACGGCCTCTTGGCGGTGGCTGGCCCTTGTCGGAGTCGTCATGGGAACCGCGTTCCTGACCAAGATGCTGCAATGCACCGTCGTGTTGCCGGGGTTCGCGTTGGCGTACCTGCTGTGCGCTCAGGCCAGTTGGCGGAAACGACTGCTGCACTTGGCCGTTGCGGCCGGGGTTCTGGCGGCCGCCGCGGGTTGGTGGGTGCTCGTCGTTGCTCTGATACCCGCGAGCTCGCGGCCGTACGTCGGTGGCTCGACCGACGACACGGTGTTGAACCTGGCCTTCGGATACAACGGCATGAGTCGAATCGTCGGCTCCGGCGACACCGAATGGGGAGGCCCCGCGGTTCATGCCACCGGTGCGGCCACGAACCTGAGCCGGTTGTTCTCCGCCGAACTGGGCTACGAGATCTCGTGGTTGTTGCCCGTCGCCGTGTTCGTCGTCGGGTTCGGTGCGTATCTGGCGTTGCGCCGCAGCCTTTCTCGCGACGAGCTCGCGGCGCTGGTGACGTGGGGCGGCTGGCTGGTGGTGACGGGACTGGTCTTCACCTTCATGAGTGGCACCATCCACCCGTACTACTCCGTGGCGTTGGCGCCTGCGGTGGGTGCGCTGGTGGGGTTGGGCGGTGTCTGGGCCTGGCGGTGCATGCCGGGCTGGACGGGCCGCGTGGCGATGGCGGTCATGGTGCTGCTTGGCGGTTACTGGTCGGCAATACTGCTGCACCGCAGTCACTTCGGCCCCACGTGGGCGTCCTGGATGGTGGCTGGGATAGCCATGTTGGCGGCGTCGGTGCTACTCGTCGGCTGGCAGCGGTCCACGAAGGTCGGCATCGTCGTCGGGGCGCTGGCCGCCGTGACGGCCAGCGCGCTGTACACGATCGCGACCGCGGCAACGCCTCACCAGGGCGCAGTGCCCATCGCGGTGTCCTCGGTGCGCGGGGCCTCGGTGCACATCGTCGAGCGGGAGGCGCTGGCGTTGCGGATGGCGGCCGGCGGCTGGGCCGGCGACGTGGCGACGAACCACGAACTGGCCGAGTTGCTCGCCGCCACCCACACCCCATGGTCGGCGGCGACCGACGGATCGCAAACGGCCGCGGTCCTCGAACTCGCCTCGGACACCTCGGTGATGGCAATCGGCGGGTGGAGCGACGACCCGTTCCCGTCCTTGAAACAGTTCACCGACGACGTCGCCGCTGGGAAGGTCACCTACTACGTCGAACCGGGGGCCACTCGATCCCACGGCCCGGTGTCCAAATCGGGGCGCCACACCGTCTCGGCCGCCCGCGACATCACCGACTGGGTCGCTGCGCACTACGCCCCCGTCTCGGTCGGCAAATCGCTGGTATACCGCCTGAACTAACTTGCGGTGGGGTTAGCATCGGCCGTGACTACTTCGCAGTCGCCAGTCGATCCCCCCATCCCCGTTCCCGACGTCGCAGGAGCCGATGCGACCGCCGGCGGCCTACCGCGGCGCTCCGACCTCACCTGGGAGCAGCGGCTCGTCGTGGACGCATCCGCCGTGGCCGATCTCGGATTGCGCACCGCCGTCGCTTCGCTCGTCGGGGCCGCGATGCTGCCAACGGTGGCGGGCGCGGTGTTGCGCCCGTCGGACTCGCGGGCGGAACGAGAAGCGTTGGCGTTCTACGCCGAACTGGCCAAGGCGCAGGATCCGGAGTTGTCGTTCCCCGCACCCACCGAGCCTCCACGCGTCTCGTCGCGGCCTGCCAACCCCGTGGCCGAGTGGGTGGCGCACGGCCGGGTGCGCAACATCAAGTTCAGGAGCAGCTTCGAGGCGATCAACCCCGCCGTACGCGAACGCCGAAAGGGCTACGCGCGCAACAACGTCGTGCACGCCCAACACTGGACGCACGACGACGGGCCGCACCCCACCCTGTGTCTGATCCACGGATTCATGGGGTCGCCGTATCTGTTCAACGGGCTCTTCTTCTCGCTGCCATGGTTCTATCGGTCGGGATACGACATCCTGCTCTACACGATGCCGTTCCACGGCCGACGGGCCGAAAAGTATTCTCCATTCAGTGGTTACGGCTACTTCGCCGACGGCTTCGCAGGGTTCGCGGAGGCCATGGCCCAGGCCGTGCACGACTTTCGGTCGGTGCTGGACTATCTCGAGTACACCGGGGTCGACCGCATCGCGTTGACGGGGATGTCACTCGGCGGTTACACCTCGGCCTTGATCGCCGGTGTCGACGACCGCATCCAGGTCGTCATCCCCAATGTGCCTGTCGTAGAGCCTGAGTCGTTGTTCGACGACTGGTTCCCGGCCAATCTGCTCGTCAAGCTGGGCAATCGGGTCACCGGAACCGATCGCACGCTGTCGGCGGCCGCGTCGAAATATCACTCGCCGCTGAACTACGTGCCCCTGGTGCCCAAGGACCGCCGGCTGATCATCGCGGGACTCGGCGACCGCCTGGCGCCGCCCGAGCAGGCCGAGGCGCTGTGGAGGCACTGGGAGCACTGCGCGTTCCACTGGTTCCCCGGCAACCACATCCTGCACGTCAGCCAACCGGACTACCTACGCAGAATGACCCGGTTCATGCGGGACTTCATGTTCGACTGACGCTTGATCACAGCAGGGCGCCGCGGGGACCGCCGTCACCCGTCTTCGGGTTCTGGTTGGGGAAGGCGGGCCGTGGCTCGGGGCTGACGCTGATGGGGCCCGCACGTGGCAGCGGAGTCGGGTGACCCCGGTCACCTCTTGATGGCGGTAACCAAGCTGTTCGCGTCGGCCATGGGGCCAGAGTCGGGGTCGTCCAACGGGATGGACCGACCGACGACATTCAGGTAGTCGCCCAGCCTGGTAGGCGTCGCGCTCCATCCGCGGGGCCCAAACCACGCGTCAGCCGGGGCATGTTGCTGGTTGTAGATCAGCGTGAAGAAGCTGCCCTCTTGGCCGGCCTGCCGTTCCGCTCGCTGGCGCTCTACAAAGACGTGGTCGGGCATTGGCCGACCCTCTTCGATCGCGACCCAGCTTCCCGGGCTCGAGAGCGCGTCGATGCCGAGGAACAGCTGCTCCTGTGCGCTGGCGGGCAGATAGATGAGCAGGCCCTCCGCAATCCACGCCGAAGGGCGGGACGGGTCGAACCCGCTGTCCGTCAGCGCGCGCGGCCAGTCGTCCCGCAGGTCCACGGCAACCTCGCGCCGCTCGGCTCGCGGCGCATCCCCGAGCTCGTCGAGCACTTCGCGCTTGAACTCCAGCACCGCAGGCTGGTCGAGTTCATAGACGACCGTGCTTTCTGGCCACGGCAATCTGTACGCCCGCGAATCGAGGCCCGCCGCGATGATGACGATCTGTCGAACACCGGCCGCGACCGCGCTGGCGAAGTATTCGTCAAAATATTTGGTGCGCGCTGCCTGGAACGATACGAAATGCTTGCCGAATTCGGACTCGAGCAACTGGACCCCATGTGACCCCGTGGCTCTGCCGTCGAGCAAGTCGGCCCATTCGCCGCCGGCGGCGCGACAGAAGACCTCGCCGTACCGATCCAACGACAAGGGTTCGGGTGCCTGCGCCTCGATCGATCGCGCGGCCGCGACGAACAGGGCGGTCGAACCCACACTCGTCGTAATGTCCCAGGTGTCGTTGTCGCTACGCATGTGTCCGGTTATACCTACGGATCCTGACAGCGAGCCGTCCGTTGAGACTGCGGTGAGGGCGTCGCTCACTCGCTTGGCCCTCAGCGCCATCTCAACGCGCACCGCGGAAACGCTCGCGCTGCGGTGGGACACTGCGATGATATCGACGTGGGGGATGGACGCGTTCGTTATGCGCGCAACGGCGAGGTGTTGGCCAGCCGGACGGTTCGCGACTTGTCGGCAGGTTCCAGCCTCGTCTTCGACAGCCTTGGGCCACAACGGCTCAAGGGTCTACCCGAGGACATGGACGTCTACCGGGTGACCACCCGCTAGCCCACTAGACCAGCGGGAGCCCCTTGCGAATCCGCCGGTCGAGATCCCTCAGCAGGACGTTGAACGGGAACTGCCGAACGAAGCGCGGCATCAGGCGCGTGGCCCCGCGCAGCACCGCCATCAGCCGATCGAAGCGACGTTGGTAACGCTCGTCCCATGGCAACCGCATCTCGTCGCGGAAGCGTTGCGGCAGAAAGCCAGTCGTAATCAACAAGTTGAACGCATCCAGCCGGCGCTGGATGGCGACGGGCAGTTTCACCCCGCGCACCCGGCCGGCGGCGATCGGAAAGAGGTAGTCGCGGACGGTGTCGTCGATGTGCACCTGGTCCAGCGAGCGCTGCCAGTACCCGTCGAAGGCCGCACGGTCCGCCGGCCACATCTCGGCGGGCACTTGCAATGTGGTGCCCAACGCCATGCCCTCGGCGTAATGGCGGTCGGCGGTCTCCTCGTCCATTTCACCCACGAACAGCCGGTAGACGTCGACGGCACCCTTGTACAGACACGCGGCCACCCACAGCTGCAGGTCCTTGTCGAAGGCGTGGTACTTCACCGGGCTCTCGTCGGTCGAATAGACCTGCGCGTGTGCCCCGTTGACTGCGCGGCGGAAGGCGGCCTTCTGCTCGTCCGTGCCATTGTTGGCCACCGCAAGGTAGGTGAACGTCGTGCGGGCCCGCTTGATCGGATGACGGTCCACCCGCCCGCTCTCGACGCGGCTCTCCAGCACGCCATATCCGACCCCTGGCCTGGCCAGCTGCATGATCACGTTCGCCGGGCCCGCCAACAGCGCGATCCCCATCAGCCCCTCGTCGACGGTCGGGCCGCGCCGCTTGGACGTGCTGCGCCGCGCGCCCCGCGCAGCGTGATCGCTGACCGCGCGCTCGACGTGACTGAGGGTCATCGGCTGTCCTTCCCGCAAATGTGCGAACGTGTGTTTCCTGATATTGCCCCGGGCACCTGACAAGTGTCAAGATCGTGGGCATGGCACAGGTCCGGCCCTATGGCGGCGTCGACGCCCGCGATCGGATCGCGGAACGGAGGCGCCGACTGCTCGACGCGGGACTTGAGCTGCTCGGCGGGTCCGACCACCCCCCCGAGCTCACCGTCCGCGCCATCTGCGGGCGAGCCAAGACTTCGGCGCGGTACTTCTACGAGAGCTTCACCGACAAGGACGAATTGGTCGCGGCAGTCTTCGACTGGGTGATCGCCGACATCGCCGCCACCACGCAAGCCGCGGTAGCCGCGGCGCCGCGCGAGGAACAGAACCGGGCAGGCATCACCAACCTCGTCCGCACCATCGCAGACGATGTCCGGGTCGGCCGACTGCTGTTCAACGCGCAACTCTCCAATCCGGTGCTGGCACGCAAACGGGCCGAATTGGGCGGCTTCTTCGCCCTGCTGGGCGGTCAGCACGTGACGAGCGCTTACCGGGTCCCCGAGGACGACTGGGTGAAGGCGGTATCGCATTTCGTGGTCGGCGGCGTCAGCCAGACCATCGGCGCATGGGCGTCCGGCGACGTCGGGCTCAACCAGGCCCAACTCGTCGATCAGCTCACCAGAATCCTCGACGGGCTCTCAGCGCGCGAACTCGATCGTCGCTAGTGTCCGGCAGCCACCGGTGGGCGGCGATCGGCGTCGGTCTTCGGCTCCGTGACAACGTCGCGCTCGGTGAATTCCTTGGTCCAGCAAGCGAACTCGAGTGTGATGCCATCGGGGTCCTGGAAGTAGAACGACCGTACGTAGACGCCGGGGTGAACGGTGGCGGACACCTGAGCCGGGCTTTCGTCGTGATTCAGCACCGGGCCCACCCGGACGCCCTTGGCCTTGAGGCGCTGCCGGTACACGTCGAACTTCTCGGCCGGCACGTGGAAGGCCAGGTGGTTGAGCGAACCCACCGCGCTGACGATCTCCCCAATGCCTGGGATGGCGGCCGGTGCCGAGATGCCAGGCACCCCGTCTGGCGCCGTGGCGAACCAGAAGAACGCCACGCAGTCGCCGTTGCCCGCGTCGAAGAAGAAGTGCTGTCCCATGCCACCCGGCAGATCCAATGACTTCACCAACGGCATGCCCAGCACGTTCGTGTAGAAGTCGACCGTCTTCTCCATGTCCGCGCACACCAGCGCTACGTGGTTGATGCCGCCGAGTTCGAACTCCGAATTGGGGTTGTCGGGCTTGATCATTGCGCTGCTCCTCGATTGCCACCGGCCAAGGTCTGGTCAAGATCAATATCTGAATCTAACATCAGGTTCAGCTCTCATTCAAGCACCTGTTCGAGTAAAGGCCAGCGTTTGACCGTCACCCCGCGTGAACGACTGCCAACCCTTCGGGGCAGGCAGACACAGGCTGCGATCGACGCGGCCGCGCGAGCGGTCGTCACGCGCAAGGGGATTCTCGCCACCACGATCTCGGACATCGCCGCGGAGGCAGGCCGGTCCACCGCCTCGTTCTACAACTACTACGACTCCAAGGAAGCGCTGGTGCGCGAGTGGGCGGTGCGCTTCCGTGACGAGGCCCGTGACCGAGCCAGGGCGGCCACCGAGCCCGACCTGACCAACCGCGAGCGGGCCCATCGGGCCGCCGCAGCGCACTGGACCACCTACCGCCATCGACTGGCCGAGATCATCAGTGTTTCGCAGCTGGCGATGGTCAGCGAGGACTTCGCACAGTACTGGGCCGAGATCTGCGAACTGCCGATCAGCCTCGTCACTTCGATGGTGAAACAGGCTCAGCACCAAGGCTTCTGCGCCGCCGACGATCCTCATCTGATCGCAGTCGCGCTGGTGTCGATGCTCAACCAGTTCTGTTACGCCCAGTTGAGTGGCGACGGCGCCAAGACCGCCGACGACCACGCCTGCATCGCGACCCTGGCCACGATCTTCTATCGGACCATCTACTACGAGGAGACTCCGGCGACATGACGAAGAATCCGGGGGGATCGGGCACGCCTGGCGTGACGAGAGAATTCATCGGCATGGACTCCCCCACCGCCCGACGGGCGGGGTCGGGCGGTCACCCCTGTCAGGGCATCTACTACCGCGGAGTCGGCCGCAAGCCGAAGGTGGCGATGATCGCCACGCATTATCAGATCGACTTCTCCGAGCACTACCTCGCGGACTACATGGCCACCCGCGGGATCGGCTTCCTCGGCTGGAACACCCGGTTCCGCGGCTATGAGAGCAGCTTCCTGCTCGACCACGCGCTCGTCGACGTCGGGGTTGGCATCCAGTGGCTGCGTAGTGTTCAGGGTGTGGAAACCATAGTGCTGCTTGGTAATTCAGGCGGCGGCTCGCTGATGGCCGCCTACCAGGCCCAGGCTGTCGATCCGCACGTGACGCCACTGGAGGGCATGCGGCCGGCCGCGGGCCTTGGCGACCTGATTCCCGCCGACGGCTACGTCGCCAGCGCCGCACACCCCGGCCGCCCCGACGTGCTCACCGCCTGGATGGACGGCTCCGTCGTCGACGAGCACGACGCCGTGGCGAGCGATCCCACCCTGGATCTCTTCGACGAGCACCACGGGCCGCCCTACTCGCCCGAATTCGTCGAGCGCTACCGGGCCGCCCAGCTGGCGCGCAACCACGCCATCACCGACTGGGCCGAAACCGAGCTCAAACGTGTTCGCGCTGCCGGGTATTCCGACCGCCCGTTCACCGTGCTGCGCACGTGGGCCGACCCGCGCATGGTCGACCCGACGCTGGAGCCGACCAAGCGTCCGGCCAATACGTGTTACGCCGGTATCCCCGTCAACGCCAACCGGTCGGCCCACGGCATCGCGTCGGCGTCGACCCTGCGCAGTTGGCTCGGCATGTGGAGCATGCGTCACGCGCAGACCCGCGCCGAGCCGCACCTGGCCCGCATCGGCTGCCCAGCCCTCGTCATCAACGCCGAACAGGACACCGGGGTGTATCCGTCCGACGCAAAGCGCATCTACGACGCCCTGGCGAGCAAGGACAAGTCGTCGTGCGCGATCGACTCCGATCACTACTTCACCACGCCGGGGGCACGCAGCGAACAGGCCGATATCATCGCCAAGTGGATCGCCAAGCGGTGGCGCTAGTAGTACTCGCCCATTTCACCCCGGGTGACAAGGTGCTGGAGTTCCTTGCCCCCCAATCGAGTTGGCTGGACATCCGCTACTGCGCCGAGGATGACGAGGATACCTTCTACCGGGAACTGCCCGACGCGGAGGTGATCTGGCACGTGCTGCGCCCACTGTCGGGCGCCGATCTCGAACGCGCTGAACGCTGTCTGCTGGTGCACAAGCTCGGGGCCGGGGTGAACACCATCGACGTCGAGGCGGCAACGCGGCTGGGCATCGGGGTGGCCAACATGCCGGGCGCCAACGCACCGTCGGTCGCCGAAGGTGCGGTGCTCCTGATGCTCGCCGCGCTACGCCGATTGCCCGCGCTGGACCGGGCCACCCGGGCGGGACGAGGCTGGCCGTCGGACCCGACACTCGGCGAAACGGTGCGCGACATCGGCGGCTGCACGGTCGGGTTGGTGGGCTACGGCAACGTCGCCAAGCGTATCGAGGTGATAGTCGCATCAATGGGTGCCAGAGTGCTGCACACCAGCACGCGCGACGACGGCCACGCAGGCTGGCGCTCGCTGCCCGACCTGCTGGCCGCCAGCGACATCGTCTCGCTTCACCTTCCGTTGACCGAGGCGACGGAAGGCCTACTCGATGCCGACGCGCTGGCCCTGATGAGTTCGGATGCCGTGCTGATCAACACCTCGAGGGGTCCGATCATCGACGAGCCGGCCATGGTCGACGCATTGCGGTCGGGCCGGCTCGCGGCGGCAGGCCTCGACGTCTTCGCCGTCGAACCGGTGCCCGCCGACAACCCGCTGTTGGCCCTCGACAACGTCGTCGTCACACCCCACGTGACCTGGTACACCGCGGACACGATGCGGCGATACCTGACCGAGGCCGTCGACAACTGCGCGCGGCTACGCGACGGCGCCGAGCTGGTGAACCTGGTAAACGAGGTGCCCGTCCGGCGGACCTAACGGCCCAGGTACCCTCGGTCCCAACCCACCGGTTGATGCAACGTTGCCCCCAAAGGAGGCCGGCATGCCCATCGCGATCCTTTCTGAGCACCACGACTTGGCCGATTCCGTCCGGGATCTGGTCAAGCGGGTCGCACCGTCGGAGGTCCTGCACGCTGCGCTGGAGACCCCGATCGCCAACCCGCCGACGTACTGGAAGGCCGCCGCCGAACAGGGCCTGCAGGGCGTGCATCTGTCCGAATCGGTTGGCGGGCAGGGCTTCGGCATGCTCGAACTGACCATCGTGCTGGCCGAATTCGGCTACGGCGCCGTGCCAGGCCCGTTCGTGCCCTCGGCCATCGCCAGTGCGCTGATCTCGGCAAACGATCCCGACGACAAGCGGCTGGAGGCGCTGGCCTCCGGCGACGCCATCGCGGCATACGCCATCGACTCCGGACTGACCGCGACGCGCCAGGGTGACGGGCTCGTCATCCGTGGCGAGGTCAGGGCCGTGCCCGCCGCGGCGCAGGCATCGATCCTGGTGCTGCCGGTCGCGATCGACGGTGGTGAGGAGTGGGTGGTACTCGACGCCGACCAGCTCGAGCTCGAACCCGTCAAGAGCGTCGATCCACTGCGTCCGCTGGCCCACGTCCGCGCCAACGCCGTCGAGGTCGGCGACGATCGCGTGCTGTCGAACCTTAGCCGCACGCTCGCCCGCGCCGTCATGTCGACGTTGCTGTCGGCCGAGTGCATCGGCGTCGCGCGCTGGGCCACCGACACCGCGGCCGAGTACGCCAAGATCCGCGAGCAGTTCGGGCGTCCGATCGGCCAGTTCCAGGCCATCAAGCACAAGTGCGCGGGCATGATCGCCGAAACCGAGCGCGCCACCGCTGCGGTCTGGGACGCGGCCCGCGCGATCGACGAATTCAGTGCCGGAGGGCAGGAGCGCAGCGACTCGGGAGATGTCACCGGAGGGCAGGAGCGCAGCGACTCGGGAGATGTCACCGGAGGGCAGGACAGCGCCTACGAATTCGCCGCTGCGGTCGCCGCCACACTGGCCCCGGTGGCCGCTCAGCACTGCACGCAGGACTGCATCCAGGTCCACGGCGGTATCGGCTTCACCTGGGAGCACGACACCAACGTGTACTACCGGCGTGCCATCGTGCTGGCCGCCTGCTTCGGACGGGCGGCCGACTACCCCCAGCGGGTCCTCGACGTCGCGACCACCACTGGGATGCGCTCCATCGACATCGACCTCGACCCGGACACCGAGAAGCTACGCGAAGAGATCCGCGCGGAAGTTGCAGCGCTGAAGGCGATTCCGCGCGAGGAACGCAAAACCGCGATTGCCGAGGGTGGCTGGGTGACGCCACATCTGCCGAAGCCGTGGGGTCGGTCGGCTCAGCCGATCGAGCAGATCATCATCGCTCAGGAGTTCTCGAGCGGGAAGGTGCAGCGGCCCAACATGGGCATCGCCGCATGGATCATCCCTTCGATCGTCGCCTACGGTACCGATGAGCAGCAGCAGCGTTTCCTCCCGCCCACGTTCCGCGGCGAAATGATCTGGTGTCAGCTGTTCTCGGAGCCCGGTGCGGGTTCCGACCTGGCCAGCTTGTCCACGAAGGCCACCAAGGTCGACGGCGGATGGCGCATCACCGGGCAGAAGATCTGGACCACCGGCGCGCAATACTCGCAATGGGGCGCACTGTTGGCGAGGACGAACCCAAGCGCTCCAAAACACCAAGGCATCACGTACTTCCTGCTGGACATGGCCAGCGAGGGCGTCGAGGTGAAGCCACTTCGCGAGTTGACCGGCAACGCGATGTTCAACACGGTCTTCATCGACGACGTGTTCGTGCCCGACGATTACGTGCTCGGCGAGGTCGACCGCGGCTGGGAGGTCAGCCGCAACACCCTCACCAACGAGCGCGTGTCGATCGGCAGCGGCGAACCGCCGTTCCTGGCCAGCCTCGACCAGTTCGTCACGTTCCTTCGCGACGGCCAGTTCGACCAGATCGAACAGCACGAGGCCGGCAGGCTGATCGCCGAAGGCCACTCCGCAAAGGTGCTCAACCTGCGCTCTACCCTGCTGACGTTGGCTGGCGGCGACCCGATGCCCGCAGCCGCGATATCGAAGCTGCTGTCGATGAAGACCGGACAGGGGTACGCCGAATTCGGGGTGTCGTCGTTCGGCACCGATGCCGCGGTCGGCGATCCCGAGCAAACTTCGGGCAAATGGGCGGACTATCTGCTCGCTGGCCGCGCCACCACGATCTACGGTGGTACCTCCGAAGTGCAGCTGAACATCATTGCCGAGCGGTTGCTAGGTTTGCCGCGCGATCCGTAAGCCGCTGTGAGATGGTTGCTGTGTGGGGGCACCTGCGGTAACTGATCTTGATGCGTCACTGGCGATCTCGCGATTGCTCACCGACGCGTCGCTGGCCCCTACTGCGTTGATCCTCGACGGCGAGCCGGGCATCGGGAAGACCACGCTGTGGTTGGCGGCCGTCGAAGCGGCGCGCGAACGCGGGTTCCAGGTGCTCGGGACCCGGCCCGCCGCCGCTGAGTCGGTGATGGGCTACACGGCGTTGGCCGATCTGCTTGGTTCGGTCGCGCCGTCGACCTGGGCGGACCTGCCTGCACCGCAACGGCGGGCCGTGGATCTAATCACGTTGCGCAGCAGCGACGAGGATGGTCAGGCGCCCACCGATCAGCGTGCCGTCGCAGCCGGGTTCCTGGCCGTGCTTGACCAGCTCGCGCGCCAAGGTCCGGTGCTGCTGGCGATCGACGACCTGCAGTGGCTCGACTCATCGAGTGCGCACGTGCTCGAATTCATCGCGCGCCGACTGCGCGGTCCCGTCGGCCTGCTCGGTGCGGTACGCACCATGTCAGCCGAGGCCTCGGCCGCCTGGTTTCAGACCCCACAACCCGATCAATTGATTCGAATCACTCTGCGCCCGTTGAGTGTCGGCGCTCTGCACGCAGTGCTGTCACGGCGGTTGGGGCACTCATATCCACGGCCGACGATGCTCCGCATCCATGAGACTTCGGGCGGAAACCCCTTCTATGCAATCGAATTGGCCAGGTCGATCGATGACCGAGGTACTGGGAGCAAGGAAGTGCTGCCACGGTCGTTGACCGAACTGGTGAACAATCGGATCGACAGTGTCGAGGAGGGCGCGGAAGTCGCCCTGCTGGCCAGCTCCTGCCTCGCCGCCCCGACGATCGAACTCGTCTCCCAAGCCACGGATACCGAGCGCACCGAACTCGCCGCGCTGCTCGAACCCGCGGAGCAACAGGGCATCGTCAGCCTGGACGGGAATCGCATCCGCTTCTCCCATCCGATCCTCGCCAAGGGTGTCTATCAACGCGCCTCGCCTGCGGCTCGCCGGGCCATGCACCGCAGGCTCGCCGGGCTCATCGACGAACCCGAATCGCACGCCAGGCATCTCGCGCTGGCCGCAACGACGGGCGACCCGGCCACCCTGAAGGCGCTGGACGCCGCAGCGGACATCGCAAGGACCAGGGGTGCCCTCGAGGCGTCCACGGAACTGGTGAACCTCGCCATGGCGCTCGGCGACGATACGCCGGAACGCCGAATACGGTTGGCGGGCCTGTACTTCAATTCCGGAGACTCCGAACGGGCCCGCGCGATTCTCGACGAGACCGTCGCGGCGCTCGACCCAGGTGCGCTCCGTTCGAGGGCGTTGTATCTGCTCGGCGTGGTGCGCATGTTCGACGACAGCTTCACCGAGGCCGCCGAAATGTTGGAACGGGCGCTCGAGGAGATCGGCGAGCACTGGGAGTCGCGCGCCGAGATGCTGATCATCCTGTCGTTCGCACAGATCAATTCGGGCCGCGCGGCCGAGGCGCTCGCCTGTGTCGACGAGGCGGTCACGCTGTCGGACACGCTAAAGAAGCCACACCTCCTCGGCCAGGCGCTCGGCATGAGGACCACCTTGCGCTTCATGCAGGGCGATGGCCTCGACCGCGCCAGCCTGGACCGTGCGGTCGAGCTGGAAGATCTGCGGGTCAGCACTCCCATCGCGATCCGCCCAAGCGTCCAGAGTGCGCTGCTCGCAACGTGGAGCGGTGACCTCGACCGGGCCCGTGACGAACTCAACACCGTCAAAGCGCGTTGCATCGAGCACGGTGAAGACAGCGAGTTGATCTTCGTCAGCTTTCACAACACCATGCTCAGCGTATGGCGCGCCGACTTCCACGAACTGGCCCGTGAGGCCGAGGAGACCATGGAGCGCGCGCTGCAACTCAACGGCAACGTGCCGTTGTACTGCGCCCTGATCGCCAGGGCGCTGTCGGCCGTCTTCGCGGGAGACATCGACGCCGGTCGCCGGGACAGCGCCGATGCGCTTGCCGCGGCGCTCCGATCAGGAGCGGTGAATTTGGCCCAATGGCCCTTGATGACAACGGGTTTCATCGAAGTCACACTCGGTCGGTACGACGCTGCGCTGACCGCATTGGAACCGCTGCTGACCCGGCTCGCCGCGGTGCCGAGATCCATCGAGATCATCTCGGCGTGGTTCCTGCCCGATGCCGTCGAGTCGATGGCGCAACTCGGTCGGCTCGATGAAGCCGAGCACTGGACGAGACTGCTCGAAGACCAGGGGAATCGACTGGACCGGGCCTGGACGCTAGCGGTTGGAGGCCGCTGCCGCGGCATGGTGTTGGCCTCGCGCGGTGACTTGGAAGGGGCACTTGAAGCGACGGAAGCCGCGTTGGTGCACCACGATCGGGTACCCATGCCCTTCGAGCGAGCGCGCACCCGGCTTCTGAACGGTCGACTGCAGCGCAGGCTGCGCCGCCAGGACCTCGCCGCGACGACGCTGCGGGCGGCGGTGGACGAGTTCGAGCGACTCGGGGCTCCGCTATGGGCGGACCGCGCCCGTGATCAGCTGGCCCGCACCAACATCGGGCCGAGGGAGACGGCGGCGCTGACGCCGTCCGAATTGCGCGTCGCCGAACTCGCGGCCGCCGGGATGACCAACCGAGACATGGCGGCCACGCTGTTCGTCAGCCACAAGACCGTGGAGGCCACCCTTTCTCGGGTGTACCGCAAGCTCGACATCCACTCGCGGGCCGAGCTGGGCAGGCGGATGGCCGAATTCTGAAGAATAATGCTCAGGGATTTCGCACGCAGTCGTAGGTGAGCGGGATCTCGTCGCCGAGCTCGACCACGTCGAACTGGTCCGGCGCAATCGAACTGAATGACTGCGAGTCAAGCTCGAGCTCGGACCACTTGGCCTTGCTGGTGCGGTCGTCGGCGAAGGTCAGCGCGATGTTGCCGCCGTCAGACAGCAGCATGCCGTACTTCTTGAGCGCCGTGATCACGGTCTTCTCTGCGGGGTTGTACGACGAATCGTCGAAACCGGACTTCAGCCGGAGCCGCACCCCGTATGGCGGCGCGTTCGGATTCGTGCTTTCCGGACCGCCCGCGTGGGTGGCCGGACGAACGTAGACGCCTTCCTTCATCCTGTCGTTCGGAAGGATGAAGCGAATCGCGTGTTCGATTGTGCCGGAGGCTACTTCGTCAGCCGTGGGAGTAAGCGCCGAAATTGGGAAGCCCGCCGCGTCGGCGCTGGTGCACTGATCCCCACGGAGCGTCTCGGGGTACTCCTTCGCAAGGTCCCAGATCCACAACCCGCCCGCGGTGAGGTCGTCGCCCTCCTTGTTGGCCTGGTACACCTCGTAGAGCTTCTGCTCGTCACGGTCCGCGACCAGCAGGTGGCAGTCCTCCTGCCCCTCGGTGTTGCCGGAGGTGTCGCAGGTGAGATCCTCGGAACCCTCGATGGTGGCGTCGGCCGGAATTGGCATTTCCGCGGGCACGTCGTCGCAGTCTGGACCGCCGTAGCAGTATTCTTCTGCGCCAACGACCTTGACCTTGGGAGTCGACGATTCCGCCTCGAAGACGGTGATCGAGAAGTCCGTCTGGAGCTTGTTGTCGTTGCCCCAGCCGCCCGCCTCGTTCAGCGCGCCGATGATGGCGGCGCTGCGCTCCGACGGGGCGGCGCCTGACACGTCCTTGGTCCACGGCACGGCGGACGAGAACAGGCCCCCACCGGAGCCACCGCCAGCGGCCTGGGCGCTCGACGTTGGCCCTGCGGCCTTGGTGCTCGATGGCTTTTCAGACCCGCGGTCGGAGGTGTTGATGGGATCGCTTGCACAAGCTGTGGCCAAACACGCCACCACCGCGATCGCGAACACCGCCCGTGGGGGAACCCTCATATCCATGGTGTCGACGCTATCGAAGCGCACGACCGAATAAATCGGGTGTTTCCCTACGCGTGCGGCCCTCGTCGAGCGCGGCCGTTGCATATCATCGGGTTCCGGGACGGAGGTCACTTCCACGCGTACGGACGTCACGCTGCGTCAGCTTCGCTACTTCGCCGTGCTTGGTGAAGAGCTCAATTACCGACGGGCGGCGGAGCGGCTGTTCATCACGCAACCCGCCCTGTCCACCGCGATCAAGCAACTCGAGCACCAGGTGGGCGCGCCCTTGTTCATTCGGAGCACGCGCGAGGTGGCACTCACCGAGCTCGGTGCGGCGTGGCTGCCGACGGTTGAGGGCGCGCTGGCCGGAATCGACTCAGCCGTCGATGAGGTCGGCTCGCTTTCGAGGCGGAACCGTCGCATCCGGCTCGGCTACCTCATCGGCACCGGCGCCGACGTACTCTTCCGGCTGGTTCGACACTTCGAGGCGAGCTATCCCGAAATCCGGGTGGAGCCAAAGGAGTTCGACTTCTCCGATCCGACCGCCGGCCTGGCCGACCGAACCACCGAGGTTGCGCTCATCAGACCACCGGTGGAGCTGCCCGAACACCGGATGCTGATCCTCGACTCCGAGGACTGGGTGGCTTGCCTACCGCGAGATCATCGGTTCGCCAAACGGAGCGAGGTGACGATCGCCGAACTGCTGGACGATCCCATCGTGGTCGCGCCGAGCTCGGCGGGCCGCTGGCGCGATTACTGGATGGCGATGGATGCCCGGGACGGCACTCCGCCGACCATTGCCGCCGTCGCCGCCACCTACGAAGAGGAGACCACGACGGTTGCCCGCGGCCTGGGCATCAGCTTCACCAGCGAGGCGAGTGCCCGGCTGTACAACCGGCAGGGCATCGCATACGTGCCGATCGTCGACCGACGACGCAACTACACGGCCCTGGCGTGGGATCCCGCTCACCTGAGCGAAGATGCGGCGGCCCTGGTCCGCCAGGTGCGCGACGAGTGGGGCTTCGAGGAGGGCCAATCGACGGAGCGGCCCGCAACATTTTTCTAATGAGTCGCACCATTGATAACCCAGGTTTATCAGTAGATCAGAATTCGGAACTTCCGCCAA
>JAOPVI010000055.1 GCA_025966225.1 Mycobacterium sp.
GGGCTCGCGGTCAAGCCCCCCACTCGCGCCGCGCCGACACCTGCGACGACCCACACGGGCTGACCCGCCGCGAACGCGACGTGCTCGCCTTGCTCGCAAGGGGCCACCGCGACGCCGACATCGCCACCATCCTTTGCATCAGCGCCAAGACCGTAAGCAACCACGTCAGCGCGATTCTCACCAAACTCGGCGTCCAGAACCGCACCCAGGCCGCGGCCTACGCCCCCCACTGTCAAACCACGCCATAACGTCTAACCGGACCCCCCGGCTCGAAGCGTCGACGACGGCGAATGAGTCAAGGACTTCAACATCAACTTCCTGGCCGCCGCGCGGCTCAACGCCGCCCTGCTGCCGGGCATGTACGAGCGGGGCTACGGATGGCCATACGGGCAACACACCCGCGGGATGTGACCGCAAGGTGTGAACATGCGGTGTTGCGGTCAACCTGTACGGCTTTGCCTGCGGTTTCTTGGTGAGCTAAGGGGACTCGAACCCCTCGGGAGTAGCACACTCATCGGGGCCCTGCGTGTCAGGGTGAGTTGAGTCCACTGGTTCAGAGCAAATCGGCTTGACGCAGGGCGAGATACGTATCGGCACACCATGACCAGTTCCACGATTACCGCGGTGTACCACAATGAACCGATGGAAGCAACCCGGCAAAACATCGCCACTGACGAGAAGTCGACGAGGTGCTCGCTGCGCCGGAACCACAGGGACACTTACGCATTCGATACCACGGCAACGCATAGGCGGCTCGACGAAAAACTCGGCGCGGCCCGCTCACCTCGGATGCGCGCAGCTCGTCCACCGGACAGTGCGTCGTCACCGACGGTGGCGCAATGGCCCGCGGGTTGCTCCCAAAACCGGTCCGGGCGTGCCCGAACGGACCATTGCATTCCTGGCGTCCCTTAGTTACGTTATTTCCAATCACGTTAATGACGACGAGAGGTACGTATGCCCGACACGCAGGAGATCCGCGACGCCAACAAGAGGGTTCTCCGCCGCGCGATGGACGCGATCGGCGCACTGGACTTCGATGCCGTCCTGGCCGAACTGCACCAGGACGTGCTGCTGCAACTTCCCTACGAGGAACAGGTTCCCGACCTGGACAGAGCGGGATTCGGCGAACTGTTCAAGGTGATGTTCACGATGTACCGGCAGTTCACCATCACGCTGACCGACGTGTTCGATCTGGTCGACCCCAACCAGCTAATCGCCCGCTACGACGGCGACTGCGTGGGTCGCGACAAGGACGTCCGCTACGCCAACTCCTACGTCGGCATTTTCCGCTTCGCCGACGGCAAGATCACGCTCTGGTGCGAATACGACAACCCGATCACCACGTTGAAGTCGCTGGAAGACTTCGCTGCCCAATGAGCGGCGCCGTAGTCGTGGATCGTCGTGGCGACGGTGTCGTGGTGCTCACCATCGGCCGCCCCGAGCGGCGCAACGCTCTGGACTCGCAGACGTGCGCCGACTTGCACGTTCTCTTCGAGGACCTCGACGGTGACCCCGAGCTGCGCGTGGTGGTGATCACCGGCGCGGGCACGGCGTTCAGCGCCGGCGCCGACCTGAAGGCGACGCCCGAAGACTTCACCAACTCCGCGGCCACGCCCACCGCGGCGCTGCTCGGTGCCGTGCGCAGCGACGTCGCGCGCACCTTCGCCGCGCAGGAATTGATGGCGTCGCTGTTCGAGAAGATTCACCGGCTCCGCCAGCCGGTCATCGCCGCGGTCAACGGGTTCGCTCTCGGTGGCGGCTTCGCGCTGGCCTTGGCCTGCGACATTCGGATTGCCGCCACCGGCGCGACGTTCGGCGCGGTGTTCATCCGCCATGGCGTGTCCGCGTGCGACATGGGCACCAGCTACCACCTGCCGCGCCTGGTCGGGGCGTCCCGCGCGGCTGAGCTGATGCTGACCGGACGCGTGTTCGATACCCGCGAAGCCGAACGGATCGGTCTTTTGCACGCCGTCGTCGACCCAGCTGACCTGCTGCCCACGGTGCTGGCAAAGGCCGCCGAGATTGCCGCGCACGCACCGCTGGCCGTGTGGATGACCAAGGAGACGATGTGGCAGAACGTCGATGCGCCAAGCCTGCGTCACGCCCTGGATCTGGAGAACCGGACACAGGTGATGTGCACCGCCACCGGCGAGTTGCACCGGTCGTTCGCCGCGTTCCGCGGCGACGGCACCGCGCGATGGAACCCGTTGTGACGGTACGCATGTCAATGCAGGTCGGAATTGAACCAGGAGATCGGCGATGAATGAGCTCGTCAGCTACGCAGGGAAGCGCGTCGTCATCACTGGCGCCGCATCCGGGGTCGGCGCCGCCTTGGTTGGTGTCGTGCGCGACGCTGGGGCGGACTGGATCACCGCCATCGACGTCCGGCCGGGCGGGCCGGTCGACCAGTCCATCGCCGCCGACCTCTCCGACCCCCGCGCGGTCGATCGAGCCATCGGCGAGATCATCGGACCGGTCGACGTGCTGTTCAATAACGCCGGCGTGGCGGCGACCTGCTCCACCG
>JAOPVI010000082.1 GCA_025966225.1 Mycobacterium sp.
GGTGGCGGCGATGGGTGGCCTGGACACCCTCGTCAACGCGGCCGGGATCCTCCGGTCGGCGCACTTCACCGACACCACACTGGCCGATTTCGAGCACGTGGTGCGGATCAATCTCATCGGCACCTTCCTGGTCACGCGCGAGGCGATTCCGGCGCTGCGGCGGGGCAATTCGCCTGCCGTCGTCAACTTCAGCTCCACGTCGGCGACCTTCGCCCACCCGTACATGTCCGCCTACGCGGCCTCCAAGGGCGGGATCCAGGCGATGACGCACGCCTTGGCCCTGGAGTTCAGCAAGGAACGGATCCGCTTCAACAGCGTGCAGCCCGGCTCCATCTCGTCGGGGATGACCGACGGCGTCGGCGAGTCGAAGCAGAGCATCGGCCCCGGCCTGCCCGACGACATGGACTTCTCGTTGCTCGGCAAGATCCAGGCGCTGTTGCCACTCGAGGGCGGCGCCATGTTCGCCAAGCCCGACGCGGTGGCCGCCGTGGTCGCGATGCTCGGCTCCGACGACGCCTACTTCGTCACCGGCACCGAGGTGCGCATCGACGGTGGGACGCACATGTAATCAGCGGGGTCGCCGCGATTATCGATCCGAGCGTGCGGCCAATATCATTGACCGAGATATGACCGTCAATGACCTGGCCAGGCCTGCAAACAAAGTCTCCGCCGAAGCCGCCCGCCGCAGGACCTTCGCCGTGATCAGCCACCCCGACGCGGGTAAATCCACGTTGACCGAGGCGCTGGTCCTCCATGCCAACGCCATCACCGAAGCGGGTGCGATCCACGGCAAGGCGGGTCGGCGCGCGACCGTCTCTGACTGGATGGAGATGGAGAAGGCCAGAGGCATCTCGATCACGTCCACGGCGATGCAGTTCCCCTACCGCTCGAAGGCCGGGCTCGACTGCGTGATCAATCTTCTCGACACCCCTGGCCACGCCGACTTCTCCGAAGACACCTACCGCGTGCTGACGGCCGTCGACTGCGCCGTGATGCTCATCGACGCCGCGAAAGGCCTTGAGCCACAGACGCTCAAGCTCTTTCAGGTGTGCCGACACCGCCAGATTCCGATCATCACGGTGATCAACAAGTGGGACCGCCCCGGCCGCCATGCCCTCGAACTCATGGACGAGATCGAGGCGCGGATCGGACTGCGCCCAACACCACTGACCTGGCCAGTGGGCATCGCGGGCGAGTTCAAGGGCGTGCTCGACCGGCGGACCGGTGACTTCATCCGGTTCACCCGCACCGCAGGTGGCGCCAAGGCCGCACCCGAAGAGCACATCGCACCGGAGCAGGGCCACGAGGCCGCAGGGGGCGACTGGGACAACGCGGTCGACGAGTCCGAGCTCCTCGAGGCGGACGGCGCCGACTACGACCGCGAGACGTTCCTCGGCTGCCTGTCGACGCCGGTGCTGTTCACCTCCGCCGCCTTGAACTTCGGTGTGAATCAGCTGCTTGACGTGCTCGTTCAGCTTGCGCCCCCGCCCAGCGGCCAACGCGACGTCGACGGCGACCTCCGACCGGTGGACGCGCCGTTCAGCGCCTTCGTGTTCAAAGTCCAGGCCGGCATGGACTCCGCGCACCGCGACCGCATCGCCTACGCGCGGGTGGTGTCGGGTTCCTTCGAACGTGGGGAGGTGCTCACCCACGCCACGACGGGGAAGCCCTTCGTCACCAAGTACGCGCAGTCCGTGTTCGGCCAACAGCGCTCGACCTTGGACACCGCGTGGCCGGGTGACGTGATCGGGCTCGCCAACGCCAACATGCTGCGCCCCGGCGACACCCTCTACCGCGACGTCCCCGTGCAGTACCCGCCGATCCCGAGCTTCTCGCCCGAGTACTTCGCGGTCGCCCGCGGTATCGACCCCAGCAAGCACAAGCAGTTCCGCAAGGGCATCGAGCAGATGGAGCAGGAGGGCGTCGTTCAGGTACTGCGGTCGGATCGCCGCGGCGACCAGGCCCCCGTCTTCGCGGCCGTCGGGCCCATGCAGTTCGAGGTGGCCACTCATCGCATGGCAGCCGAACTCAGCGCGCCAATCCAACTGGAATCGCTGCCGTACACCGTGGCGCGCGCCGTGGATCCCGACGACGCGGAGTTCGTCAGCAGGCAGCCGTCGGTCGAGGTCCTGACGCGAACCGACGGCGTAATGCTCGCCATCTTCTCCACGAAGTGGCGGCTCGAAGGCTTCCAGCGCGACAACCCCGAGGTGCAGCTGCACTCGCTGGTCGCCGCAGCGGATTAGTTGGCGTTGAGACTGCGCTGGCGGCGAGAACGTTCGAGTAGGCGTCGCCCTCAGTGCAGTCTCAACGCCCACGCCCGGTTCACTCGCAGGATGATCTCCGACCGACGAGCCCCGGCCACGACGCGGATGTGCGTCCAACCGAGGTGCGCAATGTATTCCGAGCGCACGATGTCGTTGCGAAACCGCGGGCGTTCGCGGTGGCCGTCTCCGTCGTACTCGACGGCGATCTTGGCGTGCTCCCACCCCATGTCGAGGTAGTACAACGGATGACTGTCGGGTCCCGGCACTGGTATCTGGGTCTGCGGCCGCGGAAATCCCGCGTTGATCAACAACATCCGCAACCACGTTTCCTTGGGCGACTCCGCCCCGGCATCGACGAGGTCGAGGACCCGATCCACCCGTCGCAGGCCCTTGACCTTCGGATGGCGATGGGCCAGGGCCTGCACCGCTGGAAGCTCGAAGCGAGTGGCCCTCGCTAACGCGTCGAGTCGTGCCACCGCCTGCCCCACTGGCCCCCGCCGGGCCAAGTCGAAAGCCGTTCGCTCCGCGGTCGTTACGGCCATGCCTTCAGTGCAAAGGACTTCATCGTCGAGCAACGTCTCGTTGCGGGTTATGACGCCATGTGGCGCTCGATGGTTGGGCCAGTTCAACTCGATGGGCGTGTCGACGTCTACCCACTTGGCGCCGAGCACTGCTGACGCCGCAAGCCCGGAAACGACTCCATTGCGCCTAGACCACAGCCACGCCGCGGTGGTGCGGTCGGGGAGCGTCAGATCGACTCTCTTCGAGCCGTATACGTCTGGAAGCACACGGCGGTAGTCGGTCCTCAGCTCGTAGCGAGTGAGTGCACCGCTTGCCAGCGCCTCGCTGCCAATGAAGGTGCGCTGCACACGGGCACCGTGTCATGTGCCCTCGATTTTGGCCAACGGCTATCCACAGCTCCCCGAACTGTCGTTGAGACTGCGCTGGCGGCGAGAGTGTTCGAGTAGACGTCGCCCTCAGCGCAGTCTCAACGCATCGGTGGAATGGGAAGCTTCCGCTCACGCCTTGAGCATCGGCGCGACCTCGGAGCCGACGAAGGTGACGAACGACTCGATGTCGACGTCGGCGGCGGGCTGCAGCACGACGGTGTTCGCGCCCGCGGCGAGCCAATCGCGCACGGACCTGGCGATGTCCTCGGCGCTACCAAATGCGGCGACGTCCTGCGTCGGGTCCAACTGCGAGAGTTCGAGCTCACGCATGGCATCCGCACGGGCGTCGGCTCCGGTGGCGGCGACGATGTTCACGATCACCGAGTGCGTGCCGGTGCGCCCGGCCCGCTCCAACCCGGAGTTGATGTGGCCCAGCGCTTCTCGAACGCCGTCGGGCGTGGTGCCGCTGGTGAGAATGGTCCCGTTCGACAGTTCACCGCTGAGTGCCAACGTTCGCGGACCCGTCGCCGCGGCCAGCAGTTCGATGTCCGGATTCGGTGGCCACTCCAGACAGACGTCGGCCAGCTGAACGTAGCGTCCTGAATAGGTGACGGTTTCGCCGCGCAATAGTGCGGTGAGGCAGGTGAGGTACTCGCGCAGGTACGTCATCGGCGACGAAACTCTGGCACCGATCTGCCCCATCCAGTCCTGCACCCCGTGGCCGACGCCAATGCGAACCCGTCCGGGGAAGGCTCGCTCCAGGGTGGCGAACTCCATTGCCGTCAGCGCGACGTTGCGCATGGGCGCAGGCAACACCCCGACGCCCACCGTGAGGGTGTCGCTGTGCGACAACGCAATCGCGGCGGCCGAGATCCCACCATGGGCGAAGCAGTCCTCCCAGAGCCACAACTCGTCCAGCCCCGCGGCATCGGCGGCGCGGGCCGCGGCCGCGAGTCGTTCCGGCGCCAATTGCGGGCGGAATACACAACCCACCCGGGGTGGCGCACTCGGCGTAGTCATCGGCGAAGGTCCTCGATGATGCGCTGACGAACGTAGTTCCACGTTCGGGTGTCCCGTCGTACGTTGCCCACGCCTTCCACCAGGGCGGCGCCGCGGGCGGTGATGACCGCGAACCGCACCTTCATGTCGATGTCGGCGGCCGCGGCGATCTTCGCACCAAACATCGCTTCCGCGCGGCTGGCAATGTGTCGGTCGGTGGCGTCGAAGATGGGGACGATGCGGTCCATCAGCGCCCGGTCGTTGCGGGCCCCGGCGTGGGTGGCCACCGCGGCGTGGAAGACGACGCTGTGAAATAGCGCGTACAGGATGTCGAGGGCGTCGGCCAGCCGTTTGGGCCCTGGGCGCAGAGTGAGCAGCTGCGCGTCGAACTCGGCGAGCCCCTCGGAGACGGCCTGCGCGAGCACCTCGGCGATTAGCTCCGTCTTGTTCAGGAAGTGATGCAACAAGCCGCCGCGGGACAGCCCCGAATCTGCCGCGATCGACGCGAACGTGGTGGCCTGGTAACCACGATCGGCGAGTGAGACCAGAGTCGCGTCGACGATGGCGCGACGAGCCGCGTCGATGCGCTGCTGCTGGGTGCGGCGCGGTGTTCGCTGTGCCGTAGCTGCCACCCCGCGAGCATACCGGATGACAGTCCGGTATTGACAGGACGACCGTCCGGTATCTAGCGTGAGAAGTCCGCAGAGCCGAGGAATCGCCGTGTATCTCACGCAAACGCTTCATCGTCAGCTTCAGCAAGTCCCCGACCGCACCCTGACCATCTGCGGGCAGCGAACCCGGTCCGTGGCCCAGTCGGTGGATCGGATCGCCCGCCTCGCAGGCGCCCTGCACGGCCTCGGCCTCGAGCCCGGAGCCCGCGTCGGCATCATGGCGTTGAACTCCGACAGGTACCACGAATACCTGCTGGCGGTCCCTTGGGCGGGTGGTGTGCTGAACCCCATCAACATCCGTTGGAGCGCAGCCGAAGTCGCGTACTCGCTCGTCGACTGCGATACGCGCATGCTCGTCGTCGACGACGCCTTCGTCAGCCTGTTGCCGGACCTGCGCGATCAGGCGCCGAACCTGCAGACCGTCATCCACTGTGGGGACGGGCCGACGCCGGACGGCGCGCTGGACTACGAGCGCCTGATCGCCGACGCCCAACCGGCAGCGGACGTACGCCGGGGCGGCAGCGACCTGCTCGGTGTCTTCTACACCGGAGGTACCGCCGGTCGTCCCAAGGGCGTAATGCTGAGCCACGACAACCTTTTCGCGTCCACCATGGGCGCTCTGGCGACTGCGGACATCATCACGGGCAACGGCCGTCAATTGAGCGCCGCGCCCTTGTTCCATCTGGCCGGGCTCACCGCATGGGCCATGGGACTGCTCACCGGCGCGGTCCAGGTCCTCGTACCGATGTTCACTCCGGCAGGGGTCGCGACCGCCATCGAGGCGCACGGCATCACCGACATGATGATGGTACCCACCATGATCCAGATGCTCGTCGACTCCCCCGAGGCCGCCGACGTGGACCTGAGCAGCGTCCGACGGATCATCTACGGTGCGTCCCCCATGGCTCAATCCGTGCTAAAACGCGCCCAGACTCGAATGCCCGCAGCAGGCTTCCTGCAGGCGTACGGCATGACCGAACTTGCGCCCGTCGCCACGATCCTTACTCCCGAGGACCACTCCAATCCCGTGCTTGCACGCTCCGCAGGCCGCGCCGCCGCCAGCGTGGAGGTCCGGATCGTCGGCCCCGACGACGCCGAACTGCCACGCGGACAGGTCGGCGAGATCGTGGCCCGCGGCGACAACGTCATGCTCGGCTACTGGAACCAACCCGAGTTGACCGCCGCTGCCGTGGTGGACGGCTGGATGCACACCGGGGATGCCGGTTACATGGATGACGCCGGTTACGTGTTCGTCGTCGACCGCATCAAGGACATGATCATCACCGGCGGAGAGAACGTCTACTCGGCCGAAGTCGAGAACGCCCTCGCCAAACACGACGCCGTCGCGGCATGCGCAGTCATCGGGGTGCCCGACGACCAGTGGGGCGAACGCGTCCACGCCGTCGTGGTGTTCCAACCCGGCACCAGCGCAAGCGAATCCGAGCTGCGGGACTTCTGCCGCCAGCACATCGCCAATTACAAGCTGCCCAGGAGCGTCGCCGTGGTCGATGCCCTACCGCTGTCGAGCGCAGGAAAGGTGCTCAAGGGCGAGCTGCGACAGCACTATACGGAGGGCGCTAGCTGCCCTGCTCGATCGTGATCGTGGTCCATGCACCGACGTGGATGCGGTCCCCGTCCACGAGTGGGGTTTCGACGTTCTGCTGCAGGAGGGTGTCACTGCCGTTGAGACTGGTGCCGTTCGTCGAACCGAGGTCGGTGACTGTGATCCCCGAATCGCGCATCCGCAGCACCGCATGCTGTCCGGACACGCCGCGGTCGGAGGGATGGATGCCGAGGTCGATCTCCGGCTGCACACCCTGGTCGCGGTTACCCCGTCCGATCAGTGCGGTGCTGCCCTCCAACGAGATTCGGCGGACCGGGAAGAATTGCGGAAAGTCGACGGTCTCAGGGCCCTCGCGGGCAAGCACGCGTTCGTAGAACTCACGGTCGGCAGCGACGACGGCAGTCCATCCCACCGCGGTCACCTCTGTTCCGGTCTGCACGGGTGTCGCAGGCGCGGGCAGAGCGGAATCGTGTCCGCACGTCTCGCAGAAGCGGCCGCTCACCGCGAACCCGCACGCTGGGCACGGCTTCGCAACGGGCGTGGGCGCTGAATTGCGTTGCGCTGCAGGGGGTCCAATCGGGGACCCGCACACGTCGCAATAGTCCGCGGCTGTTGAGTTGTGTCCTTCTGCGCAGGTGGGCATCAGGTCTCCTTCCGTACGCGAGCGGTCTTCGTCGACCTGGCGTCGAGCGCCATCTCGTCAGCCGCGGCGACCTCGCGCTTCAGCCGAGCCGTTCCGGTCCGCTCATCGACCTCGATGACTCCTCTGAGCAGCTTGGCCGTTCCGTCATTGCCCGACTCCACGGCGAGTTCCATGGCGCGCTGCAGTTTCGCGGTCGCGGTCGCAACGTCCCCGCTCTTGCGTGCGCTCAGGCCGTCCTGCACGGCTTGTGCGAGCTCCGCCTGACCGGTGTAGTGCGCCACCCGGCGACTGATCCGCGCCGACAACTCAGTGTCGGCGGTCCACAGTGCCTTGACGAGTCCCTCGCCGACGACCTCGTCGCCCGCGACGACGCTGATCCGCGCGGCCAGCTTCTCGCGCCCGGCCGCCGCGGGTTCGACCTCGACCTGAACGTGGTAGTCGCGATCCTCGGCGCCCCACGAGCCCAGTGGATACTCGCCCGTCTGATTCCCCGATTCGACGCGCCTGCCGGTCAGATCCTCGACCGTCGGCGCGACCTGCTTGACGAACTCGACGCCGGCGCCTGCCGGAGTCCACAGTCGCAAGGTGAGGTCGGGAATCGTCTTGCCCATGGACACGCGCATCATCGCGGCGAAGTCGTCTGCGAGATCTGCGGCATCGGCGACGATGTCCACGGTTCCCATCAGTGCGGACGAAATCGAGCGCAGTTCCTCGACGTGCCAGCTGGTGCCGACGCCACGGCAATCGCACGTGAATTCGCCCACGCTCAACGCGATTTCGGTTTGCAGTTCTTCGGGCGTTTCGTGCTCGTCCTTGCCATCGGTGAGCAGGATCGCGTGGGTGAGGGCGCCAGGGTGCCGTCCGACGATTCCGCGGACGTATGCGAGCCAGGTGCCCATCGCGGTGCCGCCGTTGGGCCGCAGGCCGTCGACGGCGCGCGCGGCCGCCGCCCTTGTCGACGCGCTTGCCCGCACCGGCATTCCATCGGTGGGGAAGATGGGCGCGGCCTGCCCGGTGCCTGCCACGATCGCGAAGTACGTGCCATCGATGAGCTCGTCGATGGCAGCGGTGGTGGCGCGTTTCGCGCCGTCGAATTTGCCCTCTGGCTTCAACATGGAAGTCGAGCAGTCGATGATGATGGCCTCGACCCGCTCCGGCGCCGTAGCTGCCGCTGCCGCAGCCGCCGCAAGGTCGCTTCCTGCGGTGATGCTGACGATCGCGTCGACCGTGCCCGTTCCCTCGGCGAGGTATGGGTTGTGGTCGATGTCGACGGAAATGCCCTGCTGTTCATCCGAACTCATGTAGCCCCTCCGATTGGGATCACTGCAACGGTGATGTTGTCGTGGCCGCCTGCCTTCAAGGCAAATTCGGTCAGCGCGCGCGCCGCCGCGGTTGGATCGGTACCCGTGCAGAATCGTGCGATGTCGGCCGGGTCAGGTAGGTAGTTCCAGAGTCCGTCGGAGCACAACAACAACGAACCAGGGCCGACGACGGTGATCGCCTGCACGCTCGAGTCCGCCCACGGCGTCGGTTCGGAGTCGGCGCCGAGCCACCGGGTGAGGGTGTGCGCGCCACGTTGCACGAGCTCCGAGTCGGCTGCGGCGCCCGCAGTCATCAGCTCCTGCGCAACGGAGTCGTCGACGGTCAGCTGCCGTGCGGCTGCCGGTGGGTCGGGCAGCCAGTACGCCCTGCTGTCGCCGACGTTGCCGACCGTGATCTCCACCGCCCCTTCGGAAGTCGGGACCACCGTCGCCGCGGTGTAGGTACAGGACGGCGCAGTCGCCGAATCGCCTCCCAGGCCGACGTCCACCGCCGCCTTCGCCGCATCGGCCAGCCCGGCCAACACCGCGGCGCGTGCGCCCTTGGATGCGGCGAGCGCGGTGACCATGCCATCCACCCCGGCCTTGGACGCCGCGACGGCGGCCAATTGCGCTTCCCCCGAAGTCGATACCCCGTCGCAAACGACCACGGCAACCGCATCCGACACGATCCCAGCCGCAGCGGCGTCCTCGTTGCGCGCGTGATGAAGCCCGCGGTCGGTGATCAGCGCGATCGCCCCGAGCAGGGCCTCGTCACGATCGGGCTCGGCGCGCCGATGTCCGCAGCCGGTGCAGTATCCGTCGGTGAACGTCGAGTTGCCGCAATCGGAGCACGGGCCTTCCACGGCTTGTCCGGCGCGCGGGATGGCCACTCTGCTGACCTCGGGCTCCGGCACCTCGACCAACGGTGCGCCGCAGCTCTCACAGAACCGGTCGGCCTGCGCAACCAGTGTCGCGCAACTCGGGCACGCGGCCTGTGGGCCGGTCATACCCGAGTCCTCGGACGGATCGCGTTCGCGCGCTCGACGAGTGCGATGCGCGCCCACATTTCGTCCGTCTCGTGCGCAAGCTCGCGATAACAGCGCTCCATCCCGGTCCTGATGCCGCGTTCGTCGAAGTCGGCACCCAGGATGCGCGGGGTCTTGGTCTTGTTCCCGTGCCGCAGCCAACCCAACGCCGCGTCGAGCACCCGTAGCCGGATCGTCGCCCGTTTGGAGGCCGATTCGAGGTTGAGCGCCCCGGCCCGCTTGTCGGCATCGAGCAGGGTCTGCTCATCGAGGTGCTCGGACGTCCGACCTTCCAGAAGGACCTCGATCGCCGTGGCACCGGCGGCGGTGAAATGCGAAGACGCCGACGGGATCTGGTCAAGCGCTGCGATCGCGTTCACCCGGTCCCCCGCCCGCTCGCGCTGCCGGGACAGCCCGAAAGCGGCGCTGACGTAGCTGCGGTCGGTGCGCCATACGGCGTCGTAATACCGCATGGCGTCATCGCGCGAGCCGCGGAGTTCGGCAGTGGCGGCGATCGCCAGCTTAGGCGCGAGCTCACCAGGCAACGAGGACAGCACGGTATCGAAATCAGCTGCAGCCCTGTCATATTCGCCCTCCAGCAGCGCGCACTGTCCGCTGTACCACACCAGCCGCCAGTCCCCCGGAATCACCGAATCGAGCTCGGCGAGCCGCTTGCGGGCGTCCTTGGCGGAGCCGACCTCGAGGGAGGCGCGGATGAGTCGCAGCGGGATCTCGACCGAAGAACTCTTGCCTTGGTTCGCGCCACCTCGGGCGAGGTAGAGCGCGTGCTCGAGTTGAGCGGGCGGAGTACCACTGGTCGTGGCGAGCACGGCGGCGCCGGGGTCGGTCGGGTCGACCACCGGAACGGGCAGCGCCGCAATGACCCGAGCGGCTTCGACCGTCGCATCCCTGCCCGCGCCGTAGACCTCGCGCTGCGGGCTGAAGTACGTCGACATCCGGGGTTGCGCAGCTCCCGTGTCCGCGGACGCGATCTCGTGCAGCACCCCGGTCAGCTGGTCGGCCAACTCCTCCATGGACGAGAATCGCCGCGCGGGGTCGGGGTCGGTGGCGCGCAGGATCGCACGGTACAGGGATTCGTGGTTCGCGAGCACCGGCACGGTGTCGGGTCCGGGCAGCTGATCGACGAAGCGTCCGCGCTCCTGGGGCACGTCCATGACGAGCACGGCCAGCGTCCGCCCGACCGTGTACACGTCGCTGGCGACCGTCGGACCGGTCGTGGCGATCTCGGGCGCCTGGTAGCCCACGGTCCCGAAGATTGCGCTCTGCTCGTCGTCCATCGAGATGACCGCACCGAGGTCGATGAGCTTGAGCTGCTCGTCGGTCTGCATCACGTTGTCCGGCTTGAAGTCGCAGTACGCGAGCCCCTGGGCGTGGAGGTAGGCGATTGCAGGTGCGATCTCCACGATGTAGGCGACGGCCTGGTCGGGCGGAAGCGGCCCGTTGCGCGCCTTGCGGATCTGCTTGAGCGACGTGCCGCCCACATACTCCATCACGATGTAGCCGACCGGGGCGGAGGCACCCGCATCAAGGTGTTCGACGAAGTTGTAGATCCGGACGATGTTCGGGTGCTCTACCTCGGAGAGGGTGAGTACCTCGGCCGCGGCGGCGGCCATGGCGTCCGCATCGGTGGAGTTGATCAGGCCCTTGAGCACCACCCACCGGTTGTGGACGTTGCGGTCGACCGCGAGGTAGATCCAACCCAGCCCACCGTGTGCGATGGCGCCCTGCACCTCGTACTGGCCGCCGACGAGGTCACCGCGAGACAGCTTGGGAATGAACGAGTATCGCGTTCCACACTGTGTGCAGAAGCCTTCCGGGCGTCCCGGGGTTCCTTCGCTGCCCCGTCCAACGGGCTTGGCACAGTCGGTGTTGCCGCAGAACCGGCTACCCTCTGGCACCTTCGGATCGGTCAGGATCGCAGCCGCCGGGTCCCCCTTCGGCACCCGCGGAATCGCAACGACGCCCGCGCCAAGGCGGCCCCGCGCGCTGGACGACGACCTCGACGAACCGCTGCGTGCGGTGCCTGCCGAGCGTGCGGTCGGACGGCTGGCCGCCGTGCTCTTGGCGGCCGCGGTGACGGTCGATGGCACGGATCCTGGCCGCGCAGGCGCGGTGCCGCACACGTCGCAGTAGCCGTCGACGATGGTCCCGCTGCAGCCCGCTTCGGCACAGTTCATCTCGCGCTCTCCTGCTTCTCGACGAGCAACTGTCGATAGTCCGCCACCGCCCGGGTCACGGCCCGAAGGTCACACGGTTGGCGATGCAACAGGCCGGAGGCAATGCGGCTGCTCGCCAACAGGTCTCGATCCTCACCAAGCTCGAGCCTGGCCGCCTTCGCCTGGTATGCCGTCAGGCGGCCCTTGAGCTCGGTTCGGCGGTCGATCAGCCCCTGCGCAAGCTCTTCATCCTCGCGCGCGACCCGTAGCGCCTCCTCGATCCGGTGTCGCAAGGACCTCAGCGTCGCGGGGTCCGGTGTGGTGATGGAATCGAGTTGCGCGCGTAGCCCTGGCTCGGCGTCTTCGTGGCTCGGCAGCGGCCCGGTCACCACGGTCTGCTCGACCAGCGCGCGTACGTCCGCCGCACTGGCCCCGGCGGCGCGCAGGGCATCGAGCTGCGCTCCGGTCGCGGTGACGGCGGCTGCCCAGTTCGATTGCAGTTCAGCCAGTTCAGCGAGTTCGGTGGAGCGCTGCTCGACGTCGGCCGCGATGATGCGGACGCGTTCCTCGACGTCGGACGCGCTCAGGGAGAGCGGATCGGTGGCCGAAACGGCCAATAGTTCGGCAATCTGCTTGGGACCGGTGGCGCCCGCGTCGTCGAGGCGCTTCTGCAGCGGAGCGAGCCGTGTTACGACGAGCGTGTTGATCTGGTCGACGCCGTCGAGGAACTCGGCGACGGCCGGGTACGCGGCGCGCATGTCGTCCGCCATGTCGCCGAGTCCGACGTAGCCCACCGATTCTCCCGGACCGGTGATCACCCGCTGCGCCAGTGGGATTCGTTCGCGCGACACCTCGAGCGGTCGTTCGCGCAGCAGCCTCGTCAACTCGGCACGGTCGTCGTCGTGGGGTTTCGACCGGCGACCCCGCATCGCCTTGGCGGAGTCGAGGATCGACGTCATTCGCCCGACGTCCTCCCACAGCTCCCCAAGCGCCCGTTCGATCACCACCCACCTTTGCGCGGTCACGCCCGTCGGTGGATAGCGCCGCACGTGCTCCAGCCCAGGGTGACTATCCAGTTCCATCAGAGTCGCCACGGCTGCAGCCACTTCCTTTGTGCGGGAATCGAGCTCGCGGTCGATTTCGTCGGTCGTCAGCGCGGTCACGATCAGTCCTGATAGCGTGCGGGTGGAGGGCCGGGCGACGGCCCGAGGGCGCGAAGCCGAGCCTCGTATAGCCGCTCCCAGGTCCCGTCCTCACGCATTGCGTCGAGAGCGCCGTTGACGAATCGAACCAGGTCGCCGCTTTCCAGCTTGACCCCTATTCCGTAGGGTTCGGCGGCGATGTTGCCGCCGACGACCTCTACGTTTGGATCCTGGTCGGCGAGGCCGGTCAACACCACGTCGTCAGTGCTGATCGCGTCGACCTGGCCCTGTTGCAACATCACGAGGCAGTCGGTCCACTGACTGACGCCGAACAGCGTCGGTCTCGGATCGAGCGCGAACAACGCCGACAGCGAGGTCGTACCCTGCACCGCGCACACTCGCTTGCCCGAAAGATCAGTGGCAGAACGGATTCCCGAGCCCTTGACGGCGAGGATGCGCTGGTTCGCGTAGAAGTATGGCGTTGAGAACCCAACCTTGGTCTTGCGGTCGCAGGTGATCGAGTATGTCCTGACCACCAGATCCACCTGACCCGACTGGAGCGCCGATTCGCGTTCGCTGGCATTGACCACCCGCAGATCGATGTGGTCAGGGTCACCGAATATCCTTCGCGCGACCTCGCGGGCGAGGTCGATGTCGAAGCCCTCCAGCTGCCCCGTGGCCGGGTTCCGGAATCCGAACGGAAACGTGTTCTGGTCCACTCCGACGACGAGCCTCCCCCGCTCGAAGATGGCCTCCATCGTCGAACCCGGCGGCATGGCACCCGGCCTGGGCGGCGGGCCGGGGCGCAGGCTGGCCTCTCGATCACCACATTCCGCGCTTCCCGTCGCCGGCGCCGTGGTTACCTCCGTTGCGCCGCCCGGAATCACAGTGACGGGCGCGATCGTCACCGCTTGCGGCGACTTCGGCGATCCGCACGCCGCGACGAACACCATGGCCACCCACACAACCGCGCGCCGCGCCCTCACAAGAACTCCTTCAGTCGTGGCCACAGACCGACCACGGTTGCGGACGCGGCGACGATCGTCAGCATCAGAGTTCCGGTCGGACTCCAGGCCAGCCAGGCACCCGCCGCAGACACTCCGTCGCGGAGATCGTCGCGCGCCTTCTCGATGGCAGCGCTAACGCTGGACTCGACCGCGGAGAATTGCGCTGCCGAGGCGTCCGGAGCGGTGCCGATGGCCTGCGCAACCGCAGCGGAGTAGTCACCCCCGTTGTAGGCGTCCACTTGCTTGCGGTGGCTGGCGGTCCAACTCGTGACCGCGTCGGTGGCGGTCGCGGGGCCTCCGGCGAGCAGTTTGGACAGTTCGCCGATGTGACCGTTGAACGACTTCTCACCCACGGCTAGGTCACCGCGCGAAATCAACTCCAGCGTCTCGTCGGTCCGGGCCTCCTGGGCGAGAATCCGAGCCTTCGCGAGCTGTTCGAACCTCGCCGTGCCCTCGGCACGGCTGTGTTCGATGGCCGAAGATGCGAAGCGGTTGGCCACGACGATCCACGCAATCACCAGCACGGCCAGGGCCGCCGCGACGACCAGTCCCCGGTTGAACTGCCGGTTGGTACGCCGAGTCAAGATCAACGACCCGACGCCCATCGCCACGAGCACGACACACAACAACGCCAGGGTGACGATCGGCAGCGCACCGACCGCACGCTGATCGCGTTCGAGCGCGGCAAGGCTGTCTGTGTAAATTCTTTCGGCGTCGGGGAGCAGCGAGGTCTGCATCAGCGCCGACGCCTCTCGTAAGTACGCCGCCCCGACCGCATACCCCTGCAAGTTGTTGGCCCGTGCCGACTCGACCTTGCCCGTGTATGCGGCCAGTCCCGCCGAGAGCTGCGCCAACACGGTGCGCGTCGCGGTATCGGAGGCACCTGCGGTGGCATCCGCCAGCGCCGATGCGGAGTCGGCCAAAGCTTGCTGATATTGCGCACGCATCGTTGGTGTCTCGAGTCCACCGGACAGGAACGCCGTCGCGGCGGCGGCGTCCGCCGCCGACAGCGCCGCATACAGCTTCTGTGTCGAGTAGGCGAACGGCTCGGATCGGTCGAGCACGGCGTTGCGCTCGGCAATCCGGCCGTTGAGTTGCGCTGCGCACACCACGCCCGCGATCACGCAGCAGGCCGCGACGACGACCGCGACCAAGCCGACTACGCCGGGGGTCGTGCGAGCGAAGCGTCGCAACCAACCCACGGATGCCCGTGCGTCCAGCGTGCCCACAGAACTCACACAGATCACCCCCTGACGCGATCGTAACCGCACCTGATCAACATGACGGACCAAGCCGGAAAATCATCTGGGCACCGGCGCTCGGCTTCCGAAATGGCCTGCCCCAGCCGAGGGCTCGACGACCCAAGATCCTTGGCGAAGCACCCCCGCAACGGCGAGCTCCGAGTCAAGCACCACTAGATCGGCGGTAGCGCCGGGGACGAGGCCCGCAGACGGAAGGCCCAGTGCCCGTGCGGGATTGATCGACGCTTGCCCAACGGCCATCATCAGCGCCTCGTCGCGAGCGAGCCCGCAGTGGGTGACGGCGAAGCGGAACACCCGGTCCATCGTCGCGGTGCTGCCCGCGATGGTGTCGGTTCCCGACACCCGCGCCACCCCATCGACGACGTCAACCGCCAACGGCCCGAGCTGATAGACGCCGTCGGCCATCCCGGTCGCCGCCATCGCGTCCGTCACCAACGACACCCGGTCTGGGCCCACACTGCGGGTGACATGGCGGTAGATGGCAGGGTCGACGTGCACGCCATCGGTGATCAGTTCGACGGTCACCCTGGGCTCTTCGAGCAGCGCGATGATCGGGCCGGGCTCTCGACGATCGATTGGACGCATCGCATTGAACAGGTGCGTGCCAACCGTCGCGCCAACGTCGATCGCAGCCCGCGTCTGCTCATACGTTGCCTCGGTGTGGCCGACGGCCACGACCACGCCTGCGTCGACGAGTTGACCGATCGCCGCCAATGCGCCTGCGCGTTCCGGTGCGATGGTGACCATGCAGATGGTTCCGCCGCCCGCGCCGAGAATGCGGTCCAGCTCGGCGGGGTCTGGGTCACGCATCAGAGCGGGCTGGTGTGCGCCACACCGCTTGGTCGACAGCCAGGGACCCTCCAAGTGGATTCCCGCGATCAGGCCGGACCGGACGTCGTCGGCCAAATCTGCTACCTGGCTCAGCAATTCGACGGTTCCCGCGGTGACAAGGGAGGCGACGAGCGTGGTGGTGCCGTGCCTTCGATGGAACTCCACGGCCGTGGAGGTCTCGGCGTGCGTCGCGGCGGAGAAGTTCGCCCCGCCCCCACCGTGTAGATGTGTGTCGACGAAGCCAGGAACCGCCGTCATCGCTCCGAGCTCGTGGTCCGCCGGTCGAGGCGCGGCACCCGCGCCGACCGCAACCACCGTCTCCCCGGACACGTCAATCCATCCGGGTTGCAACAGTTCTCGGCCCGTGTGCAGAGCGTCGACGGTCATCAACATGCAGTCGCCTCAGATACCCTGCCAGACCGGCTTGGAAAGCTGAGTCTCACGGTAGTAGTCGACCAGCTGAAGCCGGCGCGCCGCTGCGTCGTCCAATAGCACCGTCACGTGCGGATGATGCTGGAGGATGGTCGCGGGCCACAGTGCGCTGACCCCGCCCTCGACTAGGTGATGCACGGCCTCGGCCTTGCTCCGGCCGGTCGCCACCAGGATCACGTGACGGGCCTCCATGATGGTGGCCAGGCCCTGGGTCAGGCAGTGCGTCGGCACCAATTCGACGTCGTCACCGAAGAAGCGGGCGTTGTCGATTCGCGTCTGCCTGGTGAGCGTCTTGATGCGAGTACGGGAGGCCAGCGAGGACCCCGGCTCGTTGAACGCGATGTGCCCGTCGGTGCCGATCCCGAGGATCTGCAGGTCGACGCCGCCCGCGTCGCGGATCGCCTGCTCGTAGGCTGCGCACGCGGCCGGGATGTCGGCGGCCTCGCCGTCGGGTCCCTGGACCGCATCGGGCGCGAAGTCGACCCGCGACACGAAGACCTTGTCGATGACGGTCCGGTACCGCTCAGGATGATCGGCGGGCAGTCCGACGTATTCGTCGAGGGTGAAACCGCGGGCTGCTCGGAAGGAAATCAGCCCGGCCTCGCAGCGTGCGGCCAGTTCGTCGTAGATCGCCAACGGCGATGATCCGGTGGCAAGCCCGAGCACAGCGGTCGGTTTTCGGTGCAGCAGCGCGGCGATCGCGTCGGCGGCAACGCCGCCGAACTCGCCGGCGTCCTGCAGGATGACGACTTCCATCGCGTTACTTGTTCGCCGTGAAGAGGATTGCCCCGGATACGAGCTCCGCTCCCGCGGTGACGACATCGGACGGGATCACGTTCCCGGACTCGCGTTCGTCCATGACGACAACGGGGACAATGGGATTGAGCCCCTTGGCCTCGATCGATGGAACGTCGTAGGTGATGACGACCTGGCCGGCCGTCACCTCGTCGCCCTGGCTGACGTGCGCCGTGAAGCCCTCGCCTTTCAGCGCAACGGTGTCCAGTCCCAGATGAACCAGCACGCCGACGTTGTCCGGGGTCATGACGATGTAGGCGTGCGGCATCAACTTCAAGAGCTTGCCGCTGACGGGGGCGACGGCATCGACCACCCCACGCGGAGGGTCGATGGCGGCCCCGTAGCCGACCATGCCCTGCGAGAACACCGGGTCGGGGACGTCGTGAAGCGGAACCGCACGCCCTGCGACCGGGGCGAGGACTCGAGTGGTGCTCATGCGCACCAACAATACGAGCGAGGCCGCCAGCCGGAGCCGATTTCTCGGCTAAGCTCCGCTCAGCTTTGGCGGCGTGCGGCCGCTGCGGCGAAGGAGGGGTATCGAAAATGAGCGAGGCGACGAAACCCGCAGGGACGCAGAAGAAGTCGGGGCCGCGCATACCCGGATTCGCGCAATTGCAGCGGCTGGGCAAGAGCCTCATGCTGCCGATCGCAGTGCTGCCCGCGGCGGGAATCCTGCTGCGGCTGGGCCAGCCCGACCTGCTTGGCAGCATCAAGACTCCCGTCATCGGGCCGTTCTTCCAAGCCATGAGCGCGGCCGGCGACGCGGTATTCGCCAACCTCCCGCTGCTCTTCGCCGTTGGCGTCGCCATCGGATTCGCCAAGAAGGCGGACGGTTCGACCGCACTGGCGGCCGTCGTCGGCTACCTGGTGGTGCAAGCGGTGTTCAAGACCATGTCGCCGGTCGTGCTCGCAGGCGAGCTCGACAAAGCGGGCGAGCAGGCCCAGATCAACTACAGCGTGTTTGCGGGAATCCTGGTCGGGCTGCTGACCGCGTGGCTGTTCGACCGCTACCACACCATCCAATTGCCGTCCTACCTCGGTTTCTTCGGCGGCCGACGATTCGTCCCGATCGTGGTCTCGGTGGCGTGCCTGTTCCTCGGATTCGCGATGAGCTACTTCTATCCGATCTTCGATGCCGGGCTGACTGGCCTCGGCAGGTTCATCGGCGGCTCGGGTGCACTGGGCGCTTTCGTTTATGGATTCGCCAACCGCATGCTGATTCCGCTGGGTCTGCATCACATCCCGAACTCGTACGTATGGTTCCTCTACGGCGACTACCAGAAACCCGACGGCACCGTCGTCACCGGCGAGCTCACCCGCTTCGCCGCAGGGGACCCGACGGCCGGTCTGCTGACGTCGGGGTTCTACCCGGTTCTGATGTTCGGGCTGCCCGCCGCCGCGCTGGCGATGATCCTCGCCGCCAACAAGAAGCAGCGAAAGGTCGCGGTCGGCATTCTGTCGGCGGCGGCGCTGACCGCGTTCCTGACTGGCGTGACCGAGCCGCTGGAGTTCGCGTTCATGTTCGTGGCCTTTCCCCTCTACGTCGTCCACGCGGTGCTCACCGGCCTGTCGTTGGCGATTGCCTATCTCCTCGACATCCACCTGGGCTTCTCGTTCTCTGCGGGACTCATCGACTTGCTGCTCTACGGCACCGCCCCCGCCGCGAAGAACATCCCGCTGCTGATCCTCATGGGCGTGGTGTTCTTCGTCGTGTACTTCCTCCTGTTCAGGTTCGCGATCACGAAGTGGAACATGAGGACTCCCGGGCGCGAGCCGGAGGACGAGTTCGAGGCAGCACAGGAAGCGAACCTCGGCCAGGGTGCCGACGCTCCCACGGCCGTCACCGTCGGCGGATCCGGCACGGCGACCAACACCTTGACCGCGCCTGCCAAAGTCGCATCCGACAGCAGGGCCGAGCAAGTCATTGCGGCGTTCGGCGGCCGCGAGAACCTCGTCAACGTCGACGCCTGCATCACGCGGCTGCGCATGGAAGTCGCCGATCCGAGCAAGGTGGACCAGGCCCGGTTGAAGCGTCTCGGAGCCGCCGGAGTCATCGAGGTGGGCAACAGCGTCCAAGCAGTCTTCGGCACCGCAGCCGAGGCCTTGAAGAACGACATCCTCGAAGCGCTGTAGTCGCAACCTGGCAGTCAGGCCGACTCTGCGCGTGGCGCAGGCGACTCCGTACCGGAATCATCGCGCGGCGCGCGAGCATGACCAGTCATCAGCAGCGCATTGAAGCCGTCGCGGGCAACGGGGCCGTGATCGGCATTGAAGGCCTGAAAGTCGACGACCATCTGTTCGGCGATTGCCCGCAGCTTCGTGTTGGTCTCTTGCGAGCGCCACTTCAAAAGGCTGAACGCTGCATCCGAGGTAATCCCGTAGACGAGCATCAGCATGCCCTTGGCTTGCTCGATGATGGCCCTGCGCGCCGCGATCTCCGCGACGGCATCGCTCACGCTTGTCTGAAAGATCCGCTCATCGGGCACCCGGCCGTCCTTGTCGTCAGTGGGCAACCCGAATTCCTTGCGTTCCATCCCCGCCTCCCTCGCTTTCTGCGATTCGACGCCGCCTCAGGCGTTGATTGGGTTGCGTCGGCCCGCCGACCCGGGCACCTGCTGGGGCGAGCACCCAATGCCGCGGAACGAAGCTGTCTGCGTCAACATCATCTACCTCCCACGTTGGCCTGCAGTATTCTAAGTTGGTTGCCATAGATTTTATATAGCACAGGTGCTAGGGTTCGCAAGAGTCAAGTTGTGAACTCGTCGATTGGAGGCCGCGTTGGCTGACGACGCAAGCACCCGAGCGGGGCGGGGGGTGTACGGCATCGCCGTGGCGGCCGAGTTATCGGGACTGCCGGCACAGACCTTGCGGCTCTACGAACAAAAGGGGCTACTGACACCGGCACGCACAGATGGCGGCACACGCCGCTACAGCGAAGACGACTTGACGCGGCTTCGTCGGATCTCCGAGTTGGTCGTCGCCGGAGTCAACCTGACCGGGATCTCGCACGTCCTGGCGCTCGAAGCGCGCAACAATGCGCTCCAGACCGACAACGATCGGCTGGAATTCGAAGCCGGCGTCTCCAAGGACGATTCGGCCACCGGCTAGTTTGCCGCCGCCCGGAGCGCTGCAAGCAACGGCCCGGCGGCCTCCTTCAAGAAATCGTCCTGCGCCTCGTCGCCGATCTGGATCAGGGCGATGTCGGTGAAACCGGCTTCCCAATATTCACGCACTGCCTCGACGACGGAATCGAGGTCGGGGCCACACGGGATCGATTTCGCGACGTCCTCAAGTCTGACGAACTGGGTGGCGCCTGCAAAACCAGCTGGAGTCGGTAGGTCGGCGTTGACCTGCCAGCCTCCGGCGAACCAACGAAACTGGTCATGCGCACGCTCGACGGCCTTGCCTGGATCCCTGTCCCACGAAATGGGAAGCTGCCCAACCACTCGACTCTGTGCATGCAAGCCCGTCGCGCGCCGTGCGTCGTGCCAGGCGTCGACGACTGCCTTGTCGGGCTCGACGGCGATGAGGTGGTCGGCCAGGAGGGCAAACGCATCGACGGACTTCTCGCCGGACACCGCGACGCCGAAGGGGACGGGGACGTCCGGCAGATCCCAGATGCGTGCGGAGTCGACTTCGAAGTATTCGCCCTTCCAGTTCACCAGTTCACCGCCATGGAGTTCACGGATGATCTGCATGGCTTCGACCAGCATGTCCTGCCGCCGATTCACTGTCGGCCAGCCACCACCGACGACATGTTCATTGAGGTTCTCGCCGCTGCCGAGCCCGAGTGTGAACCGCCCATCGGCAAGGATCTGCAGAGTTGCGGCCTGCTGAGCCACGATCGCGGGGTGGTAACGCATCGTCGGGCACGTCACGTAAGTGAACAACTCCACGCGTTCGGTGGCGTGTGCGACCGCGCCCAATGTCGTCCACGCGTTCGGGGCGTGACCCTGCGTGGTCAACCACGGCGAGAAGTGGTCGCTGCACACCTCGAAGTCAAAGCCGACGTGCTCAGCTGAAACGGCATAGTCCACAAGTTCTTTGGGGCCGCTCTGCTCTGTCATGAGGGTGTAGCCGAACCGAACCACGCTCTTGCTCACTTTCGCCGCGATCTCTGATGACGTCACAACGCATACCCGCGTCGGGCCTCACGAAACGGCCCAGCGCGCTCATCCCCCAGACCGAGGTCACGGCCACGATCGGCCACGTCGGGCCGCACGTCGAAAATTGGTGTTTCGCACTTCCCGCAGACGGGAACAAGCTGCGCATCGTTCACGTTGTCGTGACGCTGGATCCATACGTGAGAGGACTCCCATGGCCACTGACTACGACGCACCCCGCCAGAAGGAAAGCGACGACGTCGCCGACGAATCGCTCGAGGCGCTGGCTGGCCGGCGCAATGACGCCACCACCGCCGTGCTCGACGTCGACGACGGCGAAGCCGAACTCGAGGCGTTCGAACTGCCCGGTGCCGATCTCTCCGGTGAGGAGTTCACCGTGCGGGTCGTCCCCAAGCAGGCCGACGAGTTCACCTGTTCCAGCTGCTTTCTGGTGCAGCACAGTCATCGGCTCGCCAGGCAGGTCGGCGACCAGATGATCTGCGCCGACTGCGCCTGAGCTGGCCTTCGGCTTGTGACTTGAAGCACTTTCGACGGTGTCGCATGCGCCGTGAACGGGTACTTCTCCAAACATGACGTTCAAACTCACGTACTCAGACGGACAAGAGACCGACTACGACGACGACACCGCGTGGGAAGTCGATGACGGCGTCCTGAAGATGGGCCGCAAAGAAGGCGATTGGACCGTCCTGGTTTCGCCAAGCCACTGGGCCGTGATCGAGGTGGGCGGCGCGAGCTTGCACAAAGACGGCGAAGACGACGGTGGCGACGACGACGAAGCGGCCGGTGACGACGACTCGGACGAGGCCAAGAACGAGGGCAAAAAGGACGACAAGAAGGACGACAAGTCCGACGACTGATCGTCAGCCACTCACCAGCGCGTAGGCCCAGCGCACATTCGCAGTCCGCCGACCGGGCGTGACACCATCCCTCCGTGACCGAGCTTCCCCCAGGCGTGCGCGCGATGGCCGCCCGCGGATTGGAGTGGCAGGCGTGGGTCGACGGGCTCGCGGGCTTCGTCGACGGCCAGCTCGAGCAGTGGGAGCTGCGCCCCGACGGGCCGGCTACCCACGGAGCGAGCTCGCTGGTCCTCCCCGTGCATACGGCCGAGCGGGCGGCCGCGGTCCTGAAGGTCAGCTTTCCCGACGCAGAGTCCGAACACGCGCATCTCGTGTTGCGGCGCTGGGGTGGTGACGGGGCGGTCCGCCTGATGCGTGCCGACCCGCGTCATCGCACGGTGCTCCTTGAGCGGCTCGGTCCGGAGCCCCTCGACTCGCTGCCGGACGTCGCAGCGTGCGAGGTCGTTGCCGGGCTCTACCGCCGTATCCACGTGCCCGCGCTTCCTCAATTACGCTCGCTCACTTCATATGTCGAGCAGTGGATGCGCGAGTTCGAAGAGTTGCCGCGCAGCGCTCCGATCCCACGCCGGCTGGTGGAGCAAGCGGTCGCACACAGCCGCGACCTGATGGCCGACGCGGCCAGCGCCAGCGTTGTGCTCCATGGCGACCTTCACTACGGGCACGTGCTCGCAGCCGACCGCCAGCCGTGGCTGGCGATCGCGCCACGGCCGTTGAATGGCGATCCGCACTTCGAACTCGCCCCGATGTTGTGGCACCGGTGGGACGAACTCAACGGGCAGATCCGCGACGGTGTTCGGAACCGCCTCTACACGCTGGTCGACGCCGCCGGACTGGATGAGGACCGAGCGCGCGCCTGGATCATCGTTCGGGTGGTCCGCGAGGCACTCCGAGCGCTGGGTAGCGCCTCGACACTGACCAAGTACGTGGCACTCGCCAAGGCCGTGCAGGACTGATGGGACGCGAAGTGCGGATTCCGGCCATTCCCGTTCGGTCGGCCCTACGGTGAGGTCATGACTGAACAGCCACCCGCCGTCACCACTTCCCATCCTCCCGAAGGTTTGCTGCGTGCGGTTAACCCCATGCTGCGGTTCGTGTTGCGCACCCCCGTTGGCTCCGCGGCGAAGACATTGATGGTGCTGAGCTTCACCGGACGCAAGAGCGGCCGACGATATTCAATTCCTTTGAGCGCCCACCAGATCGACGGCGAGCTCTATGCGCTGGCCGGCTCAACGTGGCGGCTCAACTTCCGCGGCGGGGCAACTGCCGAGGTCGTACACGACGGGAAGTCGAAGACGGTGCGCGGCGAACTCATCGAGGACCCGACCACCGTCGGCGACCTATCGCACCGCGCCGCCGAGTCATACGGACTCAAGGCCGCGCAACGAATGATGGGGCTCAAGTTCCGCGATCAGCGCATACCCACCGTCGAAGAGTTCGCAGCCGCGGCGACCGCAAATCACCTGGGCGCCATTCGATTGACTCCCACGACGTAGCAACCTCGGTCATCGCGTGCGTGGGGATTCAGCCTCCGGTCGGCTGCCCGCCGTGGGCGGGGGTGGCATTTGGCGCAGGCGTCGCCGTCACCGGTGGGGTGAAGAGATTGCCACCTGTGGGATTGATGCTCTTCTCGGTGCCCGACGAAGTCGTGGGCGTGGTAGTCGACGTGGTACTCGAGGGGCCGGATCCGTTGCCGCCGCAGGCAGTCAACGCTCCCATCGAGATGACGGCACCGATGCCCAGGCTTGCGGCGACGCGGCGGGTAAGTCGAGCTCTCTTCATGGCAGTCCTAATCCTTGCTGGGGGAATGCTGAGAATGACGTGGACTGATACTCAGCGTCTAGAAGCGCCAAGTCAAGGTGCTGATCCGCGTTGCCAGCGATGTCGACGCTCCGGGACGCACGTCACCTCGACGTCTGGGCACCGACATCTGGCTTCGGCGGCGGCGCCTAGACAAAAACGCAAAAGTGTCCACACGCAGCGACGTGGCGGCTTAACCTTGGCGCAAGGCGAACCGACGTGGGAATCACCGGAGGACTGTCGTGACCGCATCAGTACAGCTGCCGTTTGTCCAGCCCCACCCGCTGGAGCCGCCGCCCGAACTGTGCGCGTTGCAGTCGGCCGGAGCCATTCACCGGATCCGCACCCAGGTCGGCGACGAAGCCTGGCTGGTGACCGGCTATTCGCAGGTGCGCCGGTTGATGGATGCCGAACTGCTCGGCCGCTCGCACCGCGATCCCGCCAACGCGCCGCGCAGCAGAACCTCAGCGCTGTTCGGTGGTCCCGTCGGCGAGTTCGACACCGAAGTCGCCGACCACACCCGGATGCGACATCTGCTGCAGCCGCACTTCTCCCCCAAACACATGCGCACGCTGGAGGCGAAGGTCGAGACGCTGTGCACTGGGCTGCTCGACGACTTGGAGCAACTGGGACCGCCGGCCGACCTCCTGACCAAACTGGCGCAACCCTTGCCGGTGCTGGTGATCTGCGATCTGCTGGGCGTGCCGTATGCCGATCGCGAACGCTTCCAACTGTGGGTGCACGCGGCCGCGTTCGGCCCCGACGACGCGGCCTCGGAGGCGGGGCTGGCCGCACTGCTGGACTACGGGATGGAACTCGTTGCCCACAAACGGGATCACCCCGACGACGACGTGATCTCGCGACTGTGCGACGAACCCGGGCTTGCCGATTCCGAGGTCGCGTGGCTAGCGATGGTGTTGCTGTTCGCCGGGCACGAGACCACGATGATGCAGATCTGGCTGGACTCGCTGCTGCTGTTGACCAATCCGAAGCAATGGCAGCTACTCCTGGATGATCCGAATCTGATTCCCCGTGCGGTGGACGAGTTGTTACGCGCCGGCATGCCGGGCGGCATCGGCGTGCCGCGCTACGCCAGGGCAGACATCGACGTCGACGGGGTGACGATCCGCGCGGGCGACCTCGTGCTGCTGGACCCTGGGGCCGCCAACCACGACCCGTCGGTGTTTCCCGATCCCAATCGAGTCGACTTCGATCGCACGGGCACTCCACACGTCGGATTCGGATACGGCCTGCATTATTGCGTTGGCGCGGCACTGGCCCGCATGGAACTCAAAATAGTGTTCTCACAACTGATTCCGCGGTTTCCGACAATGCGGCTCGACGTCGATCCGTCGACTCTGACGGCCGGCTTCCATTCGCTGTCACACGGGTTGGTCCCGCTACCGGTCTCTTGGTAGCTCGCCACGGACCTAGGACCTGACGGGTGCCGCCCGATGCATCGAAGACCGCCTGTGATCGCGAACTCGACGGCCGGGCGCGGAACGCGATCGCAGCGTTCGTCGCCGCGAACCCGAAGGCCGATTCGGCACGCACGGATACCGGCTCGACGAACTCGGGCTCCGGGCCAACGACATCCGCGATCGCTTCGCGGATTACATCGCGCGCCACGACGTCCCGGCCGAACTCAGCAAGGCCTGATGGGTTACCCGGACAGTTTCCGTCGGGGGCCCGCCAAAGAAGATGCGACTGGTGACGCCGTCGGTGCCGGAAGCGTGATGCGAGGTACGCCCGGCGTCCCGAGTTGACCCGCCAGCCACGGCAAGGCGGAAGCGAACGCTCGACCGGCGAACGGCCAGTCATGGCTTCCGGATTCGGCCACCACGGCGCACGCGATGCCGCGGGAATGGCCAAGCGTGCACAGTGAATTGGCCGCGCTGCGCTGGGAATTCTGAGGCGCCACGACATTGCCGTGGCTGTCGACGGTGGCACCGGAGGTGACGAACAGTCCCGAGACTCCACTGTAGGCAGGGTGTTTGGTCATGACCGTCGTCGGATCGAACGCACTCCATTCGGTTCTGCTGCCACCGAACAACCTGGCCACCGTCTGTTCCTTCGACCCCATGTTCGGACCCGCATCACCCGCGATGTCGACGAACCCACCGAACAGGTCTGGATGCATTGCGGCCAGGTCGATCGCGCACGTGCCGCCCGATGAGAATCCCACGACACCCCAGTTCGACTTCTGCGCGCTCACGCCGAAGTCTGAATGGAGAAACGGGATGACGTCCTTGGTGAGATGATCGGCCGCGTTTCCGCGCGAACCGTTCACACACTCGGTGTCGATGTTGAAGCCTCCACCCGAGTCGACGAAGACGAAGACGGGGGCAAAGCCGCCGTGGGCGAGCGCGAAGGCGTCGATGGTGGTGATCGCATCGCCCGCCCGTAGCCAGTCGGACGGCGTATTGAATTCGGCGCCAACCATCATCACCGTCGGTAGGCGCGGTGGCGGATTCGCGGCAAACCACGCTGGAGGCAAGTAGACCAACTCGCGTCGATGCGCGAAGTGCGAAGCGCGAGAACTGATGTCCACCGGCACGACGACACCCTTGGTGGGCACCGTGCCGGCCAGTTGCATCGCGGTGACCGTTGCGCGGTCCGTCTGGCTGGGCAGCGGGCCCGCAGTCAATTGATCCCAGGCCGTCCCGACGGTCGGGAAGTATCCGACCCACAAGTTCAGGGTGAGCGTCGCGCACAGCAGCGACGCCGGAACGGCCAACGCCGACAGCGCGCGGCGCCACCAGCGGGAGTTGCGCCAACCGACGACCGCAGCGACCCCTGCCAGCCCCGTCAACCCCGTCCACAGCCACAAGGCCGGGGGCGCCGGATCACCGGCCAACCCGGCAGACCCGACGTACCAGTGCGCCCAAGTACAAAGGCCGATGCCACCCAGGGCCGCGACGGGCAACCAGACGAGGCGCCACCGGCGGGTTCGCCAGCCGAGTGCCAAGAAGAGCACCACCGCCGCCGCGATCTGAACCAGCACGAGCACCCAACCATGCATCAGCGAGACACGTGCGAGGTCGTGGCGCCACGATCCGCCCATCGCCACCAACGTCGTCAACGTGGCCTTCGGCATCGCGCGAGCCGATCGCCGCGTCCCGAATCGGCCTGCGTCCCAAACGGGAACGACGCCGCGTGCACGACGCCGACCGCAAGCCTGCGCACCTGAACCCACACCACGAAGCAGCACCTTAGCCAGCGGATGGGCTGAATTCGGTGCTGAACCGCGTAACGCCCGCTGTGAAAACGCAGTCAATCGGCCGGAGGTACGGGTGAGAATGGGTAGATGCGCTTCGGAAACTTCATGGCTCCCTTTCACCCGGTCGGGCAGAACCCAACGTTGGCGCTCGAGCGCGACCTCGACCTGATCGTGACGATGGACCGCCTCGGGTTCCACGAGGCGTGGGTCGGCGAACATCACTCAGCCGGGTACGAGATCATCGCGTCGCCCGAGGTGTTCATCGGCATCGCCGCCGAACGGACCAAGCACATCAAGCTCGGCACCGGCGTCAGCTCGTTGCCGTACCACCACCCCTTGCTGCTGGCCGATCGCATGGTTCTGCTCGACCACCTCACCCGCGGTCGGGTGATGCTCGGCTGCGGCCCCGGCCAACTCACGTCGGACGCACACATGCTCGGCATTCCCGCCGACGAGCAGCGCCCGCGCATGGAGCAGTGCCTCGACGCGATCATGCGGCTGCTCCGCGGCGAGACCGTGACCATGCACACTGACGGGTTCACGCTTGAGGATGCGCGGCTGCAACTGCAGCCGTACAGCGACCCGTGCTTCGACGTCGCGGTTGCGGCGTCCTTCTCACCGACCGGCCCGCGCGGCGCGGGCAAGCACGGCATCGGCATGTTGTCGGTCGCAGCCACCGCCAAGCAGGGCATGGATCTCCTTGGCCACCACTGGAAGACGTGGGAGGAGGTGGCGCTCGAGCATGGCCACGTCGCCGACCGGTCCAAGTGGCGGCTGGTCGGGCCGATGCACCTCGCCGACACCCGGGAGCAGTCCGCTCGCGACGTCGAATACGGCATTGCGGAGTTCTCGCGCTACTTCAAGCACATCCTCCCCGCGGGTCCGGTGCAGGGTGACACGGTGGCCGAGATCATCGCCAACAACCGCGAGTTCGGCTTCTCCGTGATCGGCACGCCGGACGACGCGATCGCCAAGATCGAGGATCTGGTCGAGGCCAGCGACGGCGGCTTCGGCGCGTTCCTCCTCATGGACAACGATTGGGCCCCGCCCGCTGCGAAGCTCCACAGCTACGAACTCTTCGCCCAGTACGTGATACCGCACTTCACCGGACAACTCGCAGGACCCGCCGCGTCGCACGACTGGGTCGTCGGCAGCGGTACCCAGTTCGTGGACCGGGCTGCGCACGCGATCGGCAAGGCGATCGACGACCACGCTGCCGAGAAAGAGGCCCAGCAGGCCCCCGCAACCCCGTAAAGCTCGCTGAAAAGCAGTAGCCCCCTCCGATTCGGAGGGGGTTACTGTCTCACTCGAGCTGCGGTGCGCCTACGTGTTGTCTGCCTTTTCAGCCTTGGGCTTCGCGATAACTGGATCTCCGACTTCACCCAAAGCGGCACGTGGAGACCGCCACGTCCGTCCGATCTCGACTTAGCTGATGCCAACTGCGCGCCAACAACATTCAATTTCTAAAACAGTGTGATTTTCTTGGGTGCGCCTGAGCACGGCGCCTCGCGCCACGCACATAGCGAACGTGAAGTCGACCTTTCGGGTTGATCATGGTCGGCCCGACGGTTCGTCGTTGGCGCTTGGTGAAAAAACGACTGGCCGTCTGTTCACAGCAATTACGAAGCCGCCACGAGTCCGCCAGCAACTACAGCAAATGGTCGCCCCGCTCAACCGACGCAGAGTTCGACCCAATGAGAGCTGGGCTCGGGCGTCGTCAGACTCGTAACGCACAATCGAGCGATGCAATCCGCGGCGCTGACGAGCACCGCGCGATTCCTTGTCGACTCCGATCCGGGGAGGTTGCGCCTACGGAGCGCCGCGGCGACGACGTCGTCGCTCGTGCTGGCGATCGTCGCGCTGCTGGGGTTCACCCGCATCACTCATCAGCCGGTGACGGTCGCCATGCTGGGCACCATCGTCGCGATGCAATCCTCGGCGGCGGTCAAGGATCGCGACCAGCACGGTCGAGTCGTCACCACGCTGCTGCTCTTCTTCCCAGCAGTCGGAGCAGTGGCCCTGGCCGCGATGCTGTCCCCCTTCGGCAAGGTCGCCGACGTCGGATTCATCGTCGTGCTCTTCGGCGCGGTGTGGGTGCGCCGGTTCGGCCCACGGGGCAACGCCCTGGGGATGGTCGCGTTCATGTCGTACTTCTTCGCACTGTTCCTGCGTGCGACTCCGGATCAGATACCGACACTGGCCGTCGCAATCGCCGTTGGACTGGGCGCCTCACTCTTCGTGCGGACGTTGATCCTGCCCGACCGTCCACCCGTGGAGGTGCGCCGCCTGGTTCGCGCACTGCGAGGAGTCTCGAGCTCCGTGCTGGAGGCCGCAACGAATCAAGCCGAGTACGACCTGACCGTGTTGCGCCGACGCCTGGACCGGCTTGGCGAAACGGCACTGATGATCGATGACTGGCTCGACCGTCACGACGCGGCGCGATCGCTGAGCGTCACCAGCGAGGACCTAGCGCTGCGGGTCTTCGACGCTCAGGTCGCCATGGAGCAGCTCGCGAGCCTGCTGTGGTCACTCGACCCGGCTGACGAGTGGCCGAGCGGACTCGACGACGCAATCGCATCGCTGCGAATGTGTCTGCAACACAATCTATCCGAAGACCAACTTCGGGTTGCCCGCAAACGTGCCCTCGCCGCCTCCGACCGCGCGGACCTGTCGAGCCCGGAAGGGATCGCGACAGTAGTTGCGTACCGGGCCGTGCAGGCGCACCTGGCAATTCACCACATCACCACGAATGCGTTGGGCGTCGCCGATTCGGCCGATCCCGAGCCGGAGCGAGCTCCCGAGGAGGCGCAGGTTGGACTGAATCCCAGCACGAAGGCGGCGATTCAGGTGGCGGTCGCCACCAGCGCGGCCACCATCCTGGGAGAGCTGATTTCGCCCGACCGCTGGTATTGGGCCGTGCTGACCGCCTTCCTCGTCTTCACCGGAGTGTCCACGCGCGGTGAGATTCTCACTCGGGCCGGTCACCGCATCGTCGGCACCATCGCCGGCGTCGTCGCAGGGGTGCTGCTCGCCACCGTGGTCGGGCACAACCCCCCAGTCCAAATAGTGCTCTTGGTCATTTGCGTGTTCTGCGCGTTCTATCTGGTCACCGTCGCATATGCCTGGTTGACGTTCTTCGTCACCGTGCTGTTGGCCATGTTGTATGGACTGCTCGGCGATTTCAGCGTTCAGGTCCTCGAGTTGCGCATCCTGGAAACCGCCGCGGGCGGGGTCGTCGGCATCGCATCGGCGTACTTCATCCTCTCGACGGGTACGCGCGCCACCTTCGTCGAAAAGGTGAACGACTACCTCGACCGAATGACCGACTTGATCGGCGCAGGCATCGATTCGGTGGTCGCACCGGGCGGTGAAACCGATCTCGTCGCCGAGACCCGTCGCCTCGACAACGCTCTACAGAGCGTGATGACGGCGGGCAAGCCGCTGCAGATGGGGCCCGCCGTCCGAAGCCGCCGCGGTGTGCAGCGGCTATTGCGAGGACTACGGGTAAGCAACAGATCGGCGCACGCGCTGGCGCGCGCCGGCGTGAACGCTGCTCGGTCAGATCCTGACACCGCCCCGCCGGACGTCACCGCCGCGGCACTGCGCGAAGCCGCCGATCACGTGTACCGCACCATCAACACGGTGAAGCAGATCGTCGCTGGAGACACCGTCGAGCCGTCGGAAAAGAGCACGGAGGCAATGATCTTGGCGGTGATGGGGACATCGGACATTCCCCCTGGACCCGTACGCGGCACCGTCCGCGCGCTGAACACGCTCGACCGCGTGCTCACCGAGGTCACCGGACGCGTCTAAACCGGGCCGCGAAGGCGGCCTAATGTGGAGGCGGATCGTCGGCGTCGGAAAGGACCGGAATACCTCGTGCTCGACCTGCCGCTCGACACTCCGCCGTCCCCCGTTCCCACGCCAACTCCCGCGCCGCAGCTGCCGCCGCCCGACTTTCACCAATTCAGCGGCGGCATCTCCCTGTTGGGCGGATGGTTTCCGATCACCGTCGAGATAGTGACGGTTGTGGCACTGGTGGCCGTCGTCGGCTGGCGCACCAAGCGCTGGCGATTGATCTGGGTGCCCGTCAGCGTGGTGGTTGCGGTCCTCGGCGCACTTGGGGCGCGGCTGTACATGGACACCCAAGGGCTGGCGTCGGATCCCGCTCCGTTGACGCTGTGGCTGTGGGTCGGCGTCTTCGTGGCCACCGTCGCGATTGCCGTGCTTGGCTGGCGCGGCACCGGCTGGCGAAGGCGCACCCTCTCGATGCTGACGATTCCGCTGGCGCTCGTCACTGCGTTCTTGGCCCTGAACCAGTGGGTCGGTTACTACCCAACGGTGCAGGCCGCCTGGGGCGGCTTGACCGCCGGACCACTACCCGATCAGATCGACGCCGCCGATCTGCCCGGCCTGCGCGGTACTCAACCCTCAAATGGCAAATTGGTCGAAGTCGACATCCCCGACACCGCAAGCGGTTTCAAGCACCGCAGCGAATACGTGTACCTGCCTCCCGCGTGGTTCACCGGCGCTCACCCGCCGCGACTGCCTGCGGTGATGATGATCGGCGGGGAATTCAACACTCCCGCGGACTGGATGCGCAGCGGGAACATCAAGCCAATCATCGACGGCTACGCGAACGCTCACGGCGGAGCGGCGCCGATCTTCGTGTTCGTCGACTCCGGCGGAAGCTTCAACAACGACACCGAATGCGTCAACGGCCCGCGCGGCGCCGCCGCTGACCACCTCACCATAGACGTACGCCCCTACGTGGTCTCACAGTTCGGCGCCTCGCCGGAGCCCGCCAACTGGGGCATCGTCGGCTGGTCGATGGGCGGCACGTGCGCGGTCGACCTCGCGGTGACCCATCCCGAGCTGTTCAGCGCCTTCGTGGACATCGGCGGCGACCACGGACCGATCGCGGGAACCAAACAGCAGACGATCGACCGGCTGTACGGCGGCGACGCAGCGCAATGGGCCGCGTTCGACCCGGCGACAGTGATGGCCAAACACGGCCCCTATGCCGGGGTGTCCGGTTGGTTCGAGGACACCCCGAAGGTCTCCGACGACCAGATGAAGGCTTTGGCCGGCAGCGGTTTTCACCCGCGCCCGCAACCACAGAATCCGCTGGGTTTCGGCGGCCACGACGAGTGGGCCAACGGCGCCGCAGACCAGGTCGACGCGGCGCGCGACCTATGTCGCGCCGCAACGGCAGTGAAGATCTCCTGCACGGTCCACACCATCGCGACGTTCCACACCTGGCAGTTCGCTGCCTACGCGTTCACCGATGCCCTGCCCTGGCTGGCCACACAGCTGCGAACCAGCGACGAGCGCTAGCCTCGGCTCAATGCGGTACATAATCATCGGCGCTGGCGCCGTCGGCGGCACCATCGGCGGGCGGCTGGCGCAGAGCGGTCACGACGTCGTACTGGTCGCGCGCGGAGCGCATCTGGCCGCCCTGCAGGCCAATGGATTGCGCCTGGTCACTCCAACTGGCACCGTCGCGCAGGCCATCCCGGCCGTAGCCGGGCCTGCGGCCCTGGGCGAGCTGCGCCCCGACGACGTGCTGGTGCTGACGGTGAAGTCCCAGGACACCGCCGATGCCGTGAAGGACTGGTCCGCGGCACCCGTCGCAGGCGGTGGGTCGGCCGGCGACCGACTGCCCATCGTCTGCGCCCAGAACGGGGTGGACAACGAGCGGATGGCTTCACGACTTTTCGACACGGTGTACGGACTGTGCGTATGGCTGCCGGCAACACACCTCGAGCCGGGTGTGGTGGTCTCCCACTGCGGCCCGTTGAGCGGAATCCTGGTGGTGGGTCGCTATCCGGGTGGCGTCGACCCCACCGTCGCGCAGCTGGGTGGGGAGCTGTCCCGCAGTGCCTTCGACGCGCCAGTGGTGGATGACGTGATGCGTTGGAAATACGGCAAGTTGCTGAAGAATCTGGCCAACGCGCTCGATGCACTCCTCGGCGATACCGGTGCGCAGTTCGGGGCTGCCGTCGTCGACATCCGGCGGGCATGTCAGGCCGAAGGCGAGGCCGTGCTCGCGGCCGCTGGGATCGCGCACAACACCGACGACGAGCGGCGGGCGCTACAGGGCGATCGGATGCAGATTCGCGACATTGCTGGAGCCCCGCGAGGTGGCGGATCAACCTGGCAGAGCTTGACTCGCGGCGCGAGTTCGGTAGAGGCCGACTACCTCAACGGCGAGATCGCATTGCTCGGACGACTACACGGTGTCGCCACACCGGTCAACGTCCTGCTGCAAAGGCTTGTCACGGCCGCAGCCCGGGAACAGCGGGCGCCCGGCGACCTGCCGCCCGAGCACCTGCACGCACTGCTCAACGTCGTCCCCGCGAGAACGTAGGAAGGTGGCTTTGCCACCAAGCTGCGACGGTTACGCTGCCGCTGACCTCTCCTCGGGAGCGGGCCTCAGGTGAAGGGCGGCTGGACACGATGGCATCGACGGAAGCTCTTCTGCAAGCAATGCTCGACGAGTTTCAACTGCGCAAGCTGGTCCACGGCTACTGCCGCGCCGTCGACCGCGGGGACTTCGAAACCCTGCGAGGCCTATACCACCAGGACGCCGCAGACGCCCACGGCGGATTCTCGGCCGGGACCGCTGACGACTTCCTGAATCAACTCGCCGCCGCCCACCCGTATGTCCGGTCGATGCAACACAACATCACCACCGTGAACTTCGCCATCGACGGAGCTGCCGCCGAAGGCGAGATCTACACGATCGCGACCCACACGGTCGACGCTGGCGATCGGGACGTCGACGTCATCGTCGGCGGTCGGTACCTCGACAAGTACGAGAAGCGTGCCGACACCTGGGGGTTCGTCGAGCGAGCCATCGTCACCGATTGGGCCCACGTGAACGACCCATCGACGGTGGACCTCGGCCACCCCATCACCAGGGCCACCCCAAAGGGCTCGCCCGACGCGAACGACGCGTCGCACCAGTTCTTTTCGCTACTGAAGACGCGTCACCAGTAGCGGACGGCACCCTGAAACAGCGTGGCCAGCAACGGCTTGTCGCATTCGACCGGTGCGTTTTGCAATAGCCGCTGTTGGGGCCACGCGCCGTCGACCAGGGTGGCGCAGTCCGCGTCGGCATAGCCCACCGCCGACAACCCGTTGGGCATGCCGACAGCACGCATGAGGCGCACGAGGCTATCTGCAAGCACCGTGCCCGCGTCCTCAGGTGAGACGTCAGCGACGTCTGCTCCGAGGTCGCCGGCGGCCTCGATGTGGCGCTGCGGGCTGGTAGGCGCGGTGTGACGGAAGACGGAGGGAGCGTTCAGGATTACGGACATGCCGTGGGGAACCATGGGCTCCGCGCCCGGGTAGCCCTCTGGGTGAAAGCCGCGCACCTGCCCCGCCACCGCGTAGGCCATCGCGTGCGGCACGTGCACGCCCGCGTTACCGAACGCGATGCCCGCGAGCGTGGCGGCCCACATGGTCTGCTCACGCGCTTCGCGGTCCGAGTCGTCGCTGACGGCGCGCTCCAAATACTGACCGAGCAGCCGCATGGCCTCCCGACTCCCGAGGTCGCTCCACGGGTTGGCACCCTGGCTCATCGGTCGGAGACTTCCGCGACTTGGGGCGGAACGGCGCACGAAGGGACGCGCCGTGAACGATTCAAGGGCATGAGACAGCACGTCGAGTCCAGTGCACGCGACCACCTGGGCGGGCAGGGTGTCGGTGCAGTCGGGGTCGACGAGCGCCTCGGTCGGACGTAGTGCCGGCGAAGCGATGCCGGTCTTGGCCTCCATTGACAGCAGGTCGAAGATGGCGATACCGGTCACCTCGCTGCCGGTACCCGAGGTCGTCGGGCAGGCAATGTGCGGTGCCAGTGGTCCGGGTACCGGCGTTCCTGCACCCACCGGCGCATTGACGTACGCGAGGAAGTCAGCTGGGTAGCTGGCGTACAGATTGGCCGCCTTGGCGGTATCGATCACCGACCCGCCACCGACCGACACATAACCGTCGGGCTTCACCTCTGACGCGAAAGCCGAGGCCTTCCTGAAGGATTCGTCCGTGGGCTCGACGTGTACGTCGGTGAACGCAATGACGTCGATACCCGCTGCGCGCAGTGAGCGCCGTGCGGTGTCGAACACCGGTAGCCGGGCCACGAGGGCGTCGGAGAACAGCGCCACCCGGGTCATCCCGAGCGCCGCGGCCCGGTCCCCAAGTTCCTCGAGGCAGCCTCGACCGAAGGTGATCCTCGATGCGTCGACGGTGAATGCCGAATCGAATCCGTCGCCGGCGGGCTGATAGTGACAGCAGCTCATCTAGCCTCCAACTGACCGTGTGCAAACACCGAGTCGAGCAACTGGCAATGCGTTGGCCACGTGAACGATCCTACGAGCCGGTGACGAAGGAGCACGATGGAGTCATGACCGCTCGGACGATGCGCTCTTGGCGCGTGCGAACACCTGGGCCGATGAGCACGCGCCCGCTCGAGCTCGTCACCGACGCGGTCGCTGAACCCGCCGACGGCGAGCTCCTCGTCGCCGTCCGAGCCTGCGGCGTATGCCGCACGGACCTGCACGTCACCGAGGGCGACCTGCCCGTGCATCATCCACACGTCACTCCGGGCCACGAAGTCGTTGGCGAGGTCGCTGCCGTCGGGCCGGAGGTCACCGAATTCTCGGTCGGCGACGTGGTGGGCGTCGCGTGGTTGCGGCACACCTGTGGACACTGCCGGTTCTGCTTGAGCGGCAAGGAGAATCTGTGCCAGGAATCGCGCTACACCGGCTGGGACGCCGACGGCGGATACGCCGAGTTCGTCACTGCGCCAGCGGCATACGTGCATCGCCTACCGTCGGGATACTCCGACAGCGAGCTCGCGCCCCTGCTCTGCGCCGGGATCATCGGCTATCGTTCCTTGCTCCGCGCCAACCTGCCACCACAGGGCAGGCTCGGTATCTACGGCTTTGGCGGTAGCGCCCACATCACTGCCCAAGTCGCGCTGGCCAGCGGCGCCGAGGTTCACGTGATGACCCGCGGACGGCAAGCGCAGGAGTTGGCGTTGGCGTTGGGCGCCGCGTCCGCACAAGGCGCCAGCGACCGACCGCCAGTGCCGCTCGACGCGGCGATCCTGTTCGCACCCGTCGGCGAGCTAGTGCTGCCCGCCCTGGAGGGCCTCGACCGGGGCGGCACTCTGGCGATCGCGGGAATCCACCTCAGTGACATCCCGGCGCTGAACTACCAACGACACCTGTTTCAGGAGCGTCAGGTGCGTTCGGTGACGTCGAACACCCGGGCCGACGCACGCGAATTCCTGGCGTTCGCGGGCCGCCACCACATCGACGTCACCACCCCGCAATACCCGCTGGACAGGGCCGATGCCGCGCTGAGCGACCTGAGTTCGGGCCGGATCGCGGGTGCCGCGGTGTTGATGGTCTAGCCGTGGCGCAACGGAGCAACTCGTGACGACGCCACCGCCGCCCGCGCCTGCAGGCCGTGGACTGCGGGCGATGCTCGAGGTACGCGCCGCGCCGCGCCGCTGGCCGCGTGCGCTGAGGGCGTCGGTGTGCATGGGAGTTCCGGTGCTCGTCGGCTGGTCGGCCGGCGACCTCGGTGCCGGACTGACGGCAACGTTGGGCGGCTTCACCGCGCTGTACGGCAGCGGTCGGCCTTACCTGAATCGGGCTGCGCTGCTTGCCGTCGTGGCCGTGGCGCTGAGTGCTGCTGTCGGACTTGGCATCTGGATGGCCTCGATCCCCTGGCTCGGGGTACTCACCGTCGCCGCGATCGCCACCGCGGCAACGCTGCTGTGCAACGCCCTCGAGGTGGGACCGCCCGGGGCCTATCAATTCGCGCTGGTCTGCGCGGTCGGTATCGGCCTGCATAGCGGGCATCAAGACCCCATCCGATCCGCACTGTTGCTGCTGGCCGGCGGCGGCCTGGCCTGGGTGGTGCACATGGCAGGCGCGGCATTTGGGCCGCGCGGTCCGGAGAAGTCCGCCGTCGCCGCAGGCGGCCTCGCGGTGGCCGACTACATCGACGCCATCGCGACGAACGGCGAGGACGCAGCAAGGCATCAGGCGGCGCAGGCCATGCACGAAGCGTGGAAGGACCTCATCAGTCGCCAGCCCAGACATCTGCCACCAAGCGCAACGGTGCGGCGACTGCGGGACCTGACCCGCCGACTACACGCGATCTTCGCCGACGCGATGAGCGCGGCAAGCTCGGACGCTCCCCCTGACCCAATCACCGCAACCACCGCACGGGCGTTGGCCGGACGGGCGTTCGATCGCATCGGCTCCGACGCCGCCGCGACGCCGATCGCGACGTTGCCGCTCGGCCGCCCAAGGGCGCGGACACTGATCAGACTGAGCGTGCAACCGGGCTCGAGAGCCCTACTCGTCGTCATCCGGGTGGGCGTGGCGACGATCGTCGCCGGAGGCCTGGCCGGGTTGCTAGGGCTAGAGCACGCCTACTGGGCGATGGCGGCCGCGGTGCTGGTACTGCACCAAGGACTGGACCGCAGGCGAATGATGCAACGCGCACTCGAGCGCTTCGTCGGCACCTGGACGGGGCTACTACTCGCGGCGGCCGTGATCGCGACACATCCGCACGCGCTGTGGCTGGTAGCCGTCGTCATGTTGCTGAATTTCCTCGTCGAGCTCACGGTGGTGCGCAACTACACCCTGGCCGTCGTCTTCATTACCGCTGTGGCACTGGTGATCTCGACTGGCGCTCATGGCACCGACGACCTTGGTGCGCTACTGCTCGCCCGCGGCGTGGACACGGCAGTGGGATGCGCCGTCGCGGTGGCCGTGTTCCTGCTGCTCGTTCCCGCCAGCGTCACGACGTGGCTTCCGACCGCCATCGCCGACACCCTCGATGCAGTCGCCTTGACCGCGGGCTACCTGGCTCCTGTGACGGTGACGACGCCGGAGGCCAAGGCCGCCCGGCGCGACTTGCAGCGGAGCGTCCTGCGGCTGGTGCAGACGTTCGACACCTCGATCAACGGAAATGCACAGCAGCACCGCGCCGCGGAGCACATGTGGCCTGCGATCGCAGCGACCCAACGGCTGGCGTACCGCACGGTCGCCGAATGCTGGCGAGTCGAGCGGCTGCCGCGGCGCTCCAGCACGGAAGCCGAGGAGCTGGCAGCAGAATTCATCAACGTGCAGTCGGCCGTACACGCGACGGCCGAAGCCGTGCGGGCCGGCCGAAACCCACCCGCCGTGACGATCACCGAAGGGGCCCTGTCCGACGAAGTCCGCGGTGTGCGCGCCGCGCTCGACCGTGAACCGGCCTGAGCGGCGGTGCGCCCCGACCAAGCGGTAGGTTGACGGATATCGGGTACCCCAGGGTACCGGCTATCGCCGTGCCCCATGATTCGGAGGTTTGACAATGAGATTGGCGCTCAGCGACGACGAAGCCGCATTCCGTGACGAATTACGGGAGTTCTTCACCACCCAGATACCGGCGGACATCCGCGCCAGGGCGCGCGAAGGTGAACTCCGTTTCCCCGATGACCTGGTCACGGCGCAGCGGATCTTGAACGAGCGCGGCCTCGCCGTGCCGAACTGGCCGGTCGAATGGGGTGGCCAGGACTGGTCACCGCTTCAGCGGCAGATCTGGTCCGACGAGTTGCGGCTGGCGTGCGTGCCCGAGCCGCTGGCGTTCAACGCCAGCATGGTCGGCCCGGTGATCGCCGCCTTCGGTTCGCAGGAGCTCAAGCAACGCTTTCTGCCGCCGACGGCCAACCTCGACATCTGGTGGTGCCAGGGTTTCTCCGAGCCGGAGGCCGGTTCGGATCTCGCGTCGCTGCGCACCACCGCCGTCCGAGACGGCGACTCCTACGTCGTCAATGGCCAGAAGACGTGGACCACGCTGGGTCAGTACGCGGACTGGATCTTCCTGCTCGCGCGCACCGACCCGAACGCGCCCAAGCGCCAGGCGGGGATCTCGTTCCTGCTCACCGAGATGTCGACACCGGGGATCACGCTGCGCCCCATCAAGCTGATAGACGGCGGCTACGAGGTCAACGAGGTCTTCTTCGAAGACGTCCGCATCCCCGCCGATCAGCTGGTCGGCGAGGAGAACAGCGGCTGGACGTACGCCAAGTTCCTGTTGAGCAACGAGCGCACCGGCATCGCCAGGATCGGCACCACGAAGGTGTGGTTGGCGCAGGTCAAGGAGCACGCCGCGAGCACGCCCGCCGAACGTGGCGCCTTGCTCGACGACCCGCTGTTCGCCGCCCGGGTCGCCGAACTGGAAAACGAACTACTCGCTTTGGAACTCACGCAGCTGCGGGTCAGTGGGTCCGAGGCCGAAGGCAAGCCCAATCCGGCGTCCTCGATCCTCAAGTTGAAGGGCAGCCAGTTGCAGCAGGCGGTCACCGAATTGGGGGTCGACGTCGCAGGTCCTGATGCGTTGCCGTTCGACGCCGGAGCCGACATCGGCTCGCCGCTGTGGGCGCAGCACGCTGCGCCGAAATATCTCAACTACCGCAAGACCTCGATCTACGGCGGCACCAACGAGGTGCAGCGCAGCATCATCGCCTCGACGATTCTCGGACTGTGAGGACGTCATGGACTTCGACCTGACCGACGAGCAGAACCTGTTGCGCGACGTCACCCGCGAGGCGTTCACGCGCGCGTATGACATCGAGACCCTGCTGAAGGTCGGCGACACCGAGCTCGGGTGGAGCCGCGACGTCTGGTCACAGCTGGCCGAAATCGGCATCCTCGGGCTCGGCTTCGATCCGGACGAGGCTGGCCAGGTCGAGCTCATGGTGGTGCTCACCGAGCTCGGTCGGCGGCTGGCCCCCGAACCAGTCGTGCAGGCCGCGCTGATTCCCGGCGGCCTGATCGCCGAGCTCGGGAACGACGAACAACGCAAGCTGCTCGACCAGGTGACGGAAGGGCAGACGCTGCTGGCGTTGGCACATCAAGAACCCGGCATGCGCGGAGTGTCGGTGCGCGTCACCACACGTGCTGAGCGACAGGGTGATTCGTGGGCCGTCACCGGAACCAAGAATCCGGTGCTCTCCGGTGACTGCGCCGACGTATTCGTCGTGAGCGCGGCACTGCCCGACTCCCAGGGCGAGCGAAGCGACGGGAGTACCGAAGGCGTCGGATTGTTCGTCGTCAACGCCGATGCGGTGAGCCGGCGCGCGTTCCGAACGTTCGACGGGCAGCGCGCCGCTCAACTGCACCTGGAATCGGTAGCGGCACAACCACTCGGCGGCGGCGGCGACGCGACGCAGGGCCTGCAGCACGCGCTGATCCGCTACCAGTCGGCGCTGTGCGCCGAAGCGGTCGGGGCAATGGACGAAGCTCTGCGGCTCACCACCGACTACCTGACCAGCCGCAAGCAGTTCGGGGTGCCGCTAAGCAAGTTCCAGACCCTGACCCAACGGGCGGCCGACATGTACGTCTCACTCGAATTGGCGCGCAGCATGAGCTTCTATGCCGCGATGTCGATCGCCGACGGGGACTTCGACCCCGTCATAGCCGCCAGGGCCAAACTCCAGATCAGTCGGTCGGGACGCCACATCGCGCAGGAAGCGATTCAGCTGCATGGCGGTATCGGCGTCACGGCTGAGTACCCGGTGGGTCACTACGCTGCTCGGCTCACCGCGATCAACCAGACGCTGGGCTCGGCCGACGATCAACTGCACACGCTGATCGGCGCGCTTGGCTCGTACGGGACCGTCTCGCTGTAACCCCAGAATGGACGTGATTCCTCGCTTCGTCATCGGCGAGGCGCGTTACGGCAAGCACGTCGGGATCCGGATCTGGTCCGACGAGCTGTGCCCGCGGCTCCACTCGACTCGGCAGCAACGCCAATGATCCGGTGCCGCAACCAACGTCGGCGATCACGTCGCCGGGTTGTGGCGCCACGTACATGGCGGCCAGCGCACGCCACAGTCGCTCTCGCGTCCACGGGATCGTAGAACCGGGTCGGCGCGAACCGACCCATGGCCGGGGTGAACGCTTGCGTACTCATGTTCGTAGTCTCGACGGCGCGGAGTCGTTCGGTCTTGAAGAAATCGCTTGCCCGGCGGACCTCGCCTCGATTCGGCTGCCGTTCGCCACCGTGACGGCCACGAACTCACTCGCGCATCCCGGCGATCGATGGTTCGCGGGGTGTCCCTCGATTGATTGGCCCGGCGCGCTCGTACGCTCGCCTACGCTGACGTGCATGAAGCGGTACCCGGCGATTGAGAAATCGGTCGCCAAACTTGTACTTCTCTGTCTGCTGGCGGGGGTGCTCGCCGCCGGCTTGATGTTTCCGCTCGTCGGTGGCTCGGGCGCGGCGATCAATCGAGCCTTCGATACGGCGGCCGAGGACTCGTCACAGCTGGTGCGCGGAGACGTGCCGATCGTCTCCACGATGGTGGACTCCGCAGGCAATCCGATCGCGTGGCTTTACAGCCAGCGCCGATGGGTAGTACCGACTGATCGAATCGCCGACACCATGAAGTTGGCAATCGTCTCGATCGAGGACAGACGCTTCGCCGTCCACCGCGGAGTGGATGTGCCGGGCACACTGACCGGACTCACCGGCTACCTGCAGGGCTCCGACGACACCCGGGGTGGGTCGACGATCGAGCAGCAGTACATCAAGAACTACAACCTGCTGGTCACCGCAAAGACCGATGCCGAGCGACGGGCGGCGGTCGAGACCACACCCGTCCGCAAGCTTCGCGAGATCCGAATGGCGCTGACGCTGGACAAGGCGCTGTCGAAGCCGGAGATCCTCACTCGCTATCTGAACTTGGTGCCATTCGGCAACGGCGCGTACGGCGTGCAGGACGCGGCGCGGACCTACTTCGGTATCGACGCCGCACAACTCAATTGGCAGCAGGCCGCCTTGCTGGCCGGGATGGTGCAATCCAGCAGCGCGCTCAACCCGTACACCAACCCCGAAGGCGCCCTGGCGCGACGCAACGTCGTGCTCGACACGATGATCGAGAACCTGCCCGACGACGCCGAAGAACTACGTGCCGCCAAGGCCCTGCCGTTGGGCATCCTGCCGCAGCCCAATGCGTTGCCGCAGGGTTGCATCGGAGCGGGTGACCGAGCGTTCTTCTGTGATTACGCGCTGTCCTATCTGGCGAAGGCGGGCATCGCCAAGGAGCAGTTGACCCATGACGGCTACCTCATCCGCACCACCCTCGACCCGAAGGTCCAAGCCAGCGTCAAACAGGCGGTTGACACTGTCGCGAGCCCGACGCAAAACGGTGTCGCGAGCGTGATGAGCGTGATCAAGCCCGGTCAAGACGCGCACCGGGTGCTGGCGATGGCGGACAACCGCACCTACGGGCTCAACCTCGCCGCAGGCCAGACCGTCCAACCGCAGCCCTTCTCACTGGTCGGTGACGGCGCAGGGTCGATATTCAAGATCTTCACCACGGCCGCGGCGCTCGACATGGGGATGGGCATCAACGCTCAGCTCGAGGTGCCGCAGAAGTTCGAGGGCACGGGCCTGGGCAGTAGCAACGCCCCCGGATGTCCACCGCAGACCTGGTGCGTAAAGAACGCAGGCAGCTACCGCACCCCCATGAGCGTGACCGACGCGCTCGCGCAGTCGCCCAACACCGCATTCGCGAAGCTCATTGCGCAGGTCGGTGTCCCGCGGGCGGTCGAGATGGCGGTCAGACTGGGGTTGCGATCGTATGCCGAGGCGGGCACCGCTCGGGCTTACGACCCGAACAACGACGAGACGCTCGCGGACTACATCAAGCGGCAGAACATCGGATCCTTCACACTCGGCCCGTTCGAACTCAACGCACTCGAGTTGTCGAACGTTGCCGCAACGCTGGCGTCGGGCGGCATGTGGTGCCCGCCCAACCCCATCGAGAAAGTCATCGATCGCCGTGGCGCCGAAGTGCCCATCAAGGCCGCCGCGTGTGAGCAAGTGGTGCCCGTCGGACTCGCCAACACGCTTACCAATGCGTTGGGCAAGGACACGACCAGCGGCACCGCGGCCGGTTCGGCAGGCTCCGTGGGGTGGAATCTGCCCATGTCGGGCAAGACTGGCACAACCGAATCTCATCGGTCCTCCGGCTTCCTAGGATTCACCAATCAGTACGCCGCGGCGAACTACATCTTCGACGATTCGCCTGCACCGTCCGGTCTGTGTTCGTACCCGCTCCGAAAGTGCGGTGACGGCAACCTGTTTGGCGGAAAGGAGCCGGCGCGCACGTGGTTCTTGGCCATGAAACCGATCGCTCGCGATTTCGGCCCCGTGGCGTTGCCCCCCACGGACCCGCGCTACGTCGACGGCGCGCCGGGCAGCAAGCTGCCGAGCGTGACCAGCCTGACTGTCGCTGCGGCGCGTAAACGTCTGCAGGAAGCCGGTTTCCAGGTCGCCGATCAACCCACACCGATCAACAGCTATCTCTCGAAGGGCGCCGTGGTGGGGACGACGCCGAAGGACAAGGCCTTCCCCGGCTCGATCATCGTCATCAATACGAGCAACGGGATCGCACCTGCGCCGGTCTACTACCCTCCCCCGCCTCCGCCTGACGCTCCTCCCCCGCCCGAGCTCCCACCGCCCCCGGGCGCCAACGTCATCAACATTCCCGGGCTGCCGCCGATAACGCTCCCAGCTCCGCCGCCGCCCTAATCGGGCACTAAGCCGTCGGAAGAGTCTCGGAGACTTCGAAGCCGTCTTCGAACTCGCACTGTTCCGCGAGGCCAGCTTCAAGGACGCATGGCTCTATGTCATCGTGATGGTGGTGATTGGCGCGGGCTATCTCGGCTACCTGCTCGCCCGGCGCGGAAGGCACGAATTGGCCATGCCCGACCAGCATTCGATCGACGCGGAACTCGACCAGGAAGCCGGCACACAGCAGCCATGACCCACGTACTGGCCATCGACCAGGGCACCTCGGGCACCAAGGCGATCGTCGTCGACGACGCCGGGCAGGTGGTCTCGATCGCGGAGGTCGCCCTCCGCCCCGAATACCTACCCGGAGGCGGCGTCGAGCAGGACCCCGAGGCGCTGTGGAATTCCGTGGTCGACGCGGGCCGCCGCGCACTCGACGAGGCCGGTGTGCCCGTCGCCGCGGTGGCACTGGCCAACCAGGGCGAGACGGTGCTGGCGTGGGACAGGCGCACCGGCAGGCCGCTGACCCCGGCGATCGTCTGGCAGGACCGCCGCGCAGAGTCCATCTGCGCGGGCCTGGCCGGATCCGCCGAGGCAGTCGCCGCCAAGACCGGACTGGTGCTGGATCCCTACTTCTCCGCGCCGAAGATGGCGTGGATCCGGGAGCACCTGACCCGCGACGGAGTGGTCACCACCACCGACACCTGGCTGCTTCACCGGCTGTGCGGCGCATTCGTCACCGACGTCTCCACGGCCAGCCGTTCGCTGTTGCTCGACTTGGACACCACCGGATGGGACCCCGAACTCGCCGAGCTCTTCGGCCTCGGAGCCGAGGACTTGCCCGCCCTCGTCGACTGCGACTACGTCGCCGGGGAGACCGACGTCTTCGGCCCGCCGTCGATTACGGTCGCCGGTCTGATCGTCGACCAGCAGGCAGCGCTACTCGCCGAGAGCTGTCTAGAGGCGGGATCGGCGAAATGTACCTTCGGCACGGGGGCGTTCCTACTCGCCCAGCTCGGCGAGCACCCTGGCCGTTCGAAGGCCGGGCTGACCACGTCAGTGGCCTGGCGGCTGCAGGAACGCACCTCCTACTGCGTCGACGGGCAGGTCTACACCGCCGCGTCGGCGGTGCGCTGGGCCATCGAGCTGGGCCTGGTGACCGCGGCCAATCAGCTCGATGCGGTATCGGTGTCGGCCGGTGATTCCAGCGGCGGCGTGCTCTGCGTCCCCGCGCTGGCCGGGCTCGCCGCCCCGTGGTGGGACGCTCAGGCCACCGCCTCCTTCACCGGCATGACGCTCAGTAGCCAGCGCGGACACCTGGTCCGCGCCCTGCTCGAGGGAATCGCCGCGCAGGTGGCCGCCGTCGCCGACTTGGTCGCCGGCGACCTTGGACAGCCACTCACCCGGCTACGGGTCGACGGCGGTCTGACCCGCTCCGCGGTACTCATGCAGGCCCAGGCCGACCTGGCCCGCATTCCCGTCGAGGTCTACCCCTCATCTCACGCCACGCCGCTCGGCGCCGCGGCCTGCGCCCGGCTCGCACTCGACCGGACCGTCAGCCTCACCGACGTCGTCGGCACCTGGACTCCCCGGCACACCTACGAACCGATCTGGTCGGCCGACCGCGCCGCCGAGCACATGCACCGCTGGATGCAGGCGGCGAGCGCGGCGCTGGCGCCGAAGGAGAGTCAGCCATGACAGCGCCCCCCACGCCAGAGGTCAGTGACGTCATCGTCATCGGCGCAGGCATCGTCGGGGCCGCGATCGCCCGCGAGCTGGCCGGCACCGGCCTGAGCGTCACCCTCGTCGAAGGACGCGACGACGTCGGCGACGGCACCAGCAAGGCCAACACCGCGCTGCTGCACACCGGTTTCGACGCCACCCCCGGCACCCTTGAAGCTCGCCTGGTCGCCCGCGGCTACGACCTTCTCGGTGACTATGCCGAACGCACCGGCATCCCCGTCGAACGCACCGGCGCCCTGCTTGTCGCGTGGACCGACGAGGAAGTAGACACCCTGCCCAAACTCAAGGACAAGGCCGAACGCAATGGCTACCACGAGTGCGAAATCGTCGACGGCGCAGAGGTATACCGCCGCGTCCCCGAGCTAGGCGCCGGCGCGCTTGGCGGCCTCACGGTCCCCGGAGAAGCGATCATCTGCACCTGGACCACCAACTTGGCGCTGGCCACCGACGCGGTGCAACGCGGCGTCGTCTTGCGCCGAGGCGCCGAAGTCACCGACGTCATCCCCCGCACCGGGAGATGCGACTACACCACTTTGGTCACCAGCACCGGGGAAGTCCACGGCCGCTGGATCATCAACGCCGCAGGGCTGGGCTCGGACCAGCTCGACAACAAGTTCGGCTACCACCGCTTCACCGTCACCCCGCGTCGAGGCGAGCTGTTCGTCTTCGACAAACTGACCCGCCCGATGGTGCCACTCATCGTGCTGGCCGTGCCGTCCTCCCGCGGCAAGGGCGTGCTGGTGAGCCCCACCATCTACGGCAACGTGATGGTCGGACCGACCTCAGAAGACCTCGAGGACCGCACCGCCACAGGGACTTCCGAAGATGGGTTCGAGTTCCTGCTCAGCAAGGGCCGCGCGCTGATGCCGACGCTCTTCGACGAAGAGGTCACCGCCGCCTACGCCGGACTGCGCGCCGCCATCGACCACGGCGACTACCTCATCGACGTCGACACCACCCAGCAGTACGTCCTCGTCGGCGGCATTCGGTCAACGGGCCTGACCTCGGGCATGGCGATCGCCGAACACGTGATGGGTCTGCTCGCCGACACCGACCTGGACCTCACCCCACGCGCCGACCTGCCCCCACCACCGAAGATGCCCAATATCGGCGAAGCCTTCACCCGGCCCTATCAGGAGCCGGAGCGCATCGCCGCCGACCCGGCCTACGGGCGGATCGTCTGCTTCTGCGAACGGGTCACCGCAGGTGAGCTCCGCGACGCCTTCGCCTCACCCATCCCGCCTGCCGACCTGGATGGGCTGCGGCGGCGCACCCGGGTGATGAACGGACGCTGCCAAGGCTTCTATTGCGGAGCCCATGCCGACGCGCTGCTGGCGTCCCGCGGCGTGGAGCACCCCAAGGACGTGAAGGCAGTCCAATGATCCACCAGCCCAACCCTTCTCAGAACGACGGTCCCACCGAGAAGGTCGCGGTCGCGATCATCGGCGGCGGACCGGCCGGCTTGACTACGGCCGCGACACTGGCCCCACTGATCGACGGCGAGGTTCTGGTCATCGAACGCGAAGCCGGCACCGGCGGGATCCCCCGCCACAGCGACCACCCCGGCTACGGAATACGCGACCTCAAACGCTTCATCAGCGGACCCGCATACGCACGCCGGCTCACCGACACCGCGCGCGGCGCCGGAGCCCATCTGGAAACCGAAGCCATGGTGACCGGCTGGGCAGGCGATCGGCGACTGCAGGTCACCTCGCCCCGCGGCCGACGCGTCGTCGAGGCCGACGCCGTGGTCCTGGCCACCGGTGCCCGCGAACGACCGCGCCCGGCGCGACTGATCCCCGGCGACCGTCCCGATGGCGTCTACACGACGGGTCAACTCCAAAATCTCGTCCACCTGAACCACGCCAAGGTGGGCACCCGAGCCGTTGTCATCGGTGCGGAACTGGTCAGCTGGTCGGCGGTCATGACACTCCGCAAGGCCAGCTGCGCGACCGTCGCGATGACCAGCAGCTATCCCCGCTCCGAGGCATACGCGGCGTTCCGGATACCGGGCCGCTTCCTGCTCGAGAGGCCGGTGCTCACCCGCACCCGGGTCGTCAGCATCAACGGCAGGCACCGCGTCCAGTCCGTGACGGTGGAAAACCTCGACACCGGAGCGCGCTCGACCATCGACTGCGACACCGTCATCACCACCGGCGACTGGATCCCCGATCACGAACTCGCCCGTACCGGCGGCATCGAGCTGGACCCAGCCACCCGCGGCCCGCTCGTCAATGCCAATCTGCAAACGACCACAACTGGTGTCTTCGCCGTCGGCAATCTGCTCCACCCCGTCGACACCGCCGACGGCGCAGCCCTGGATGGCCGCCACGTCGCACCCAAGATCGCCGATTGGCTCCGAACCAAAGCCGAAGCGCCGCAAGGTGTTCGCGTGCGGGCCGCCCGACCGTTCCGCTGGGTGGCGCCCCAACTCATCACCCCAGACGGGGCCGTCTCACCCCGCGGCGACCTCCTGCTCTGGGTCGACGAGTATCACCGGGTGCCCACCCTGCGCGCCACCCAAGACGGACACACCATCGGCGTAAGGCGAACCCCATGGCCCGCCGCGCCCGGCCGGGTCTACCGTGCGCCATGGACGCTCGTATCCGACGCCAACCCGGCAGGCGGTGACGTCACAATCGAACTCGCGTGACACCCGGCCGATGGAATGCCGCAGCGTCGATCAGGAGAAGCTCAGGAGAAGCGAAGCGCAGCCATGGCAGCGGCACGCTGCACCACAGGTCGCCAACCGCGTTTCACCCGCAGCCCAGCGCGGTCTGTGGTCGCGGTATCCAATCCGCTCCTTTGCGTGCCGGCCTCGTGAGCGCCGAAGACGCGCGGATGCGCCGCCACGGGCCTGAATTTTTCCTCGGAGGCCGTCTCTGGCGCGTCATGGGAGGTCGCCGTCAGGAAGCGATCCGGGAGGGAGAGCTTGCAGATCGTGCGCACGGTGTGCCAGAACTGGCCGATCAGCGGACCCGTCGTGTAGGGCAGGTCGTATTCCGCCAGGACTTCCCGAACCCGCACCGAAATCTCGGGAAGCCTGTTGCTCGGCAGGTCGGGAAACAGGTGGTGCTCGATTTGGTAGCAGAGGCTTCCACTCATGAACCTCATGACGGGTCCGGCGGTGAAGTTCGCGCTTCCCAGCATCTGCCGCAGATACCATTCCGGCTTCGTCTCGTTCGCCACGGCTTCGGGCGTGAACTTCTCGGCGCCATCGACGAAGTGCCCACAGGCGATCACGACGTACGCCCACCCGCTGCGGAAGCCGTTGGCGACGAAATTCGCCAAGAATGTGCGAAGCCACCGCCGGCCGCTGAGCATCGGAAAGAAAAGGTAGTCCTTGGCGGCCTGGCGAGCCATCTTGCGGAACATCGCCCGCTTGAGTTCGGCCTTGGCCTCTTCGGTCTGCTGATGCTGTTGCTCCGTGGCCAGGTCGTGCAGCGCGATGCCCCACTCGAAGGCGGCCGACAGCAGCAGCGCCCGTAGCGGAGCCCACAAGTAGCCCGACTTCCACTCCTGGTCGCGGCTGACGCGCAGCACGCCGTAGCCGAGATCCTCGTCCATCCCGATCACGTTGGTGAAGACGTGGTGGCGATAGTTGTGGGCGAAGCGCCACTGTGAGGACGGACCCACCATGTCCCACTCCCACGTGTTGGAGTGGATCTCCGGGTCGTTCATCCAATCCCACTGCCCATGGATGATGTTGTGGCCGAGCTCCATGTTCTCGATGCACTTCGAGGCGACCAGAGCCACGGTGCCGACAGTCCATCCGGTCTTGCTCCTGCTGCCAAAGATCGTCAGCCGCGCGGCAACTTCAAGACAACGTTGAAATCGTATGGCGCGCTTGATGTATGCACGATCTTTGGCACTGAGCGACGCCTCGATGTCGCTGCGGATCTCCTGCAGCGCCAACGCGATCGATTCGACGTCTGCGTCGCTGAGGTGGGCGTATTCAGTCACTTCGTTGATCGCAACGTCGCATCACATCCCAACTCGGAGGTCGGGTGATGCGGGGTAACGGGACGGGCCTGCGGAAGAGCCACGCAATGACGCACTCCGTCCCTGGGCCACGGCGACTTCTTCACCGCGGCCCCCAGAATCTATCCATATCGCCGCCAGTCGCATAATCGGGCCGCCGACGCATCCCAAATTGGTAGCTGTATCGGGACTCTTCGGCATCCAAACCGACATCCGTCGTCCGGCATCCGATCTCACTCGCTGTGCTTGGTCTGCCGAACCGTGAGCTCACGGCCGCCGCGGACGACGATTGCTGGGTCAGCGCCTTGCAGGAGGCGTTTCACTGGGACTTCAAGTTTTATTGCCGGAACGCGGCTAAGGAACCTCCGCGGCGATTGACGTCCCTCCCCGCAGCCATCGGCACGATTCTGAAGACTCCGGGCGGTGCGAACCGAATTATTCAGAAGTGTTCAGCAATCTGCTGCATCAAGCCGACTAGGACCGACGGTTCTCCTTCAGCGCGTCGCCGTCGACTGGGACTAGCCATTGCAGCTGTGCTGGATCGCCAATCCGGTCCCTCGTCGATTACCAAGCGCTAACGTTCTCTCTCGTCGCGACGACCCTTGGGAGGCGCCATGGACGGCTATCGGACTGTGGTGGTTGGGACCGACGGTTCCGAGTCCTCATTGCGCGCGGTCGACAGCGCTGGCGAGGTCGCAGCGCGGGCGAATGCGAAGCTGATCGTCGCCAGCGCGCATGTGACGGACGTCGAAAAGGGCGGCTGGTCAAGAGCGCCATCGCACGATCGTGTGTCTGACCCCCGCGGCGCCGACGCACTTGGCGGCGAGGGCTACAAGTTGCACGGCAGTGCGCCCGTATACGCGATCCTGCAGGAGGCGCATGACCGGGCCAAGGCCGCTGGCGCTCGGGACATCGAGCTGCGGGCAATAGAAGGCGCGCCAGTCCACGCACTGGTGAAGCTGGTCAAGGAGGTCGACGCGAACCTGCTCGTCGTCGGCGACGTGGGACTGGACACGGTTGCCGGACGGTTCCTGGGCTCGGTGCCCGCCGAGGTCGCCCGCAAAGCCAGGGTCGACATCCTCATCGTCCACACGGCCGACTAGGGGTCGCTCACCGTACCGACTCGCCAATAGTGGACGGCACCCAGAAACATCTTCGCCAGCAACGATTTATCGCTTTCGGTCGGCGCGTTTTTTAGGAGACGCGCTTCGACATGGCGTTCGCCGCGACTGCGGTACGAACGGGAAGGTTGACTGGCGGAGCGCCGCGCCAAATTCGCGCTGGACGACGGCCAGGTCGCTCTCCTCCGGCTAACAAGGAGGGCCGACCGTACCTAGCGCAGCCAAGTCCCGACCGTCAGCCTCGAGGCAACGAATGCGCGACCGCACTCGAGTTCGCCGGGGGATACGAGGTGGGCAAGCGACTTCAGGTCGATGCCCCTGGCGGTACGACAAGGGACCTCGTCAGTGGACAGCCGAGACCAATCCGAGTTGGGGGGACGGTGAGGCAGGACCGTATATCGACGGGTCGTAACCCGGGCTCTGCGGGTCGTAACCCGGGCTCTGCGGGTAACCCGGGCTCTGCGGGTCGTAACCCGGCGTCTGCGGCTCGTAACCCGGGCTCTGCGGGTCGTAACCCGGGCTCTGCGGGTCGTAACCCGGGCTCTGCGAGCCATACCCCGGCGGCGGCCCATACCCCGGCATCTGCGGCCCATACCCCGGCGCCTGCGAGCCATACCCCGGCATCTGCGAGCCATACCCGGGCACCGTCTGGCCGGATCCGGCCAGAAGCGCAGACGCTACGAAAGCCGCTGCCTGGGTGGTGTATACGGGGATGTAGCCCTCGGTGTGTCCGCTCCATTCGTTGCCCGGACCGGCGTGACAGATCGGGTCGTTGGGGTTACACAGGTCGATTGCCTTGGAACCGAACAGTGCGCTCTGGGTCGGCAGCGATCCGCCGGCGCGGTCGGCCACGTCGCCGAAGGTAGCGACCGCCGTGACGTTGTTCGCGAGCTCGGGCGGTAGCGCACTGCCCCACTTGATGCCGGCCACAGGAACGCCGGCCACGATGTCGACCACGCTCGCACCTTGCGAGTAGCCCCCCAAGACGATCTTGGTGTTGGGGCAGGAGGACACCGTGGATTTGATGTGGGAGATCGCGTCTTTGGCGCCGTCATCGCCGTGCAGTTGCAACTTGCCGGCGGAATAGTTCACCGCGTAGGTCCCGACGTTCATGCCGCCGGCCTGCTTGCGCAGCGAGTCGACGAAGGCATCGCCGACACGGCCGAGACCGGCTGGCTCGTCGGTGCCGCGGGCGAAGACGACCTCGGCGTCGGGGCAGTCGGCGGCAGACGCTACCGGCGCCGCGCCTGGGGTGACGAGCAGGACGGTGGCGATGAACGTGGCCACGAACAAGGCCGAACCGCCCAGCCCGACCCAACGACCGGGTGATCGCGTGCTGGCCGCCCGAGGGCTAGGTCTGCCGTGAGGAAGCATCCCGCAAATTTTACTCGTATCCAGGAAGATGAATCTCCTGTTACCTGCGGATGGACTTTGCAGCGCTGTCACCGCGCAGTTGCCGGACATCGGGTCTTTCGGCGTACGGCCAGAGCTGCCTGGGACAGCCGCTTCCCGTCAGCCGCCTGTGCGGCTACTGACCTGCGCGGGCCACCCCCCTAGCCGTCATCGCGACCGCCAACGTCATCAATTGGTGAGGATCTTGCAGGTCAACGGCGGTCATCCTCGAGATCTGCTCGAGTCGGTAATAGAGTGATTGTCGTCGGATGTGAAGGCGTTTGGCCGCTTCGGCTTTGCTGCCGCCGCACGCGACCAGCGTCTCCAACGTGACGAGCAGCTGGCTTCGCTTCGCCGAATCGGCGGTGAGGAGGATCCCGATCTGGTCCTCGACGAACTGGCGGAGCGCATCGCGGTCGCCGTGCGCGGCGAGCAGACGCTCCAGCGCCAGCGTTTGCACGCCGGTCACCGGTTCCTTCATGTGCAGGTCCTGGCCCAGGGCAAGGGTGATGCGGGTGTCGGCCATGGTTCGCGGAAGTTGACTCACTTCGCAGACCGCACGGCTCACCGTCGCACACAACCGCGAATGAGACCCCAGGGCCTGCGCGGCCGCACCCAGAACCGAGTCAGCGAGGTCGGATGTGCTCTCCGCCGCTCCGGCGAGCAGTCCGAATAGCGTGCCGTCGACGAGGCCGAAGATTCCATGACCGACGTGTCGAACGAGCGCATCGACGACTTGCGCCGCCGAGGTCACACGGTGAGGGTCGACTGCTACGCACACGTACTGCGCGCCCATCGAGGCGATACCGGCCGCGCGCAGCCGTGCCTCCAGAACCCCGGTGTCCACGGACTGATTGGCGACCAATTGCTCCAGCAGGATGTGTTGTGCGCGAAGCGAACCCGCCACGTCTCTCCGTTCACGGATCAGACACAATCCCAGCACGGTGGGGGCCCGGTCCAGCACGGCGTCGACCAGGAGTTCCGGGACCCCCGACGAGCCGACCGCCAGCCGCCCCCATGCAGTCCCATCCACCAGCACCGGGACCTCGAGATGTGGTCCGGGACGGTCCTCTGAACATCCCGACAGTGCCACAGCCCTGCCGGCGTAGTCCGTGAGGCGAGCCCAGGTGCCAAGTGTGGTTGCCACCTGCTCGACGAGTTCGCTTAGCGTGGCGCCGCGCGCGAGCGCCTCGGATAGCGCTCGAGAAGTCTCGTCCGCGTGGCGGAGCCGAGCCACCGACCGGTCGATGAGTTCACTGTTGACGGCTTCGGCGACCTCCGTGAACCGTAGCCGTGGCCGAAGCTCGATGATTGGCAACCCCACGTCGCATGCCTCCGCCACCATCTCGGGCGGCACCGCACCGAACGATCTACCCACTTCGAAAAACAATGCAGCAACGCCACTTTCCGCCAACTGACGGACGTAGAGTCGGCGGGCCGCCTCGTCGACCCGCACCAACCCGACACCATTGGTCAGCAGGATCTCATCGCCCCGCAGTAGCGGGGCAATGTCATACAGATCGGCGGTGTGTACCCATCGGACGACGTGGTCCAAGTGCGCGTCCCCGCTGAGCAGGACGGGCTCCGCCGGCTGCAGGACCGAGTGGCTCAGGACCTCCCGCAGGATCAAAGTCATGCGACATTATGACCTGCAGACCGACGGAAGCGCATGACATGTTGTCCGTTGCCGTCTTCGCCGTCTGGTCGCATTCTGTTTCGACGCCGATCCTCGTAGGAGCGCACATGACCGCGGAAGCTCCGCACCGCACCTCCACCACTGCGATGGCGCCGACCTGGCGCGACGGAGCCGCCGCAATCGCGATGCTGACCTTCGCCGTCGATGCGGAGACGCCGGTTCTCGCAGCTGGACGCCGCCACGCGGACAACGCAATGGCCATGACGCATCAGGCATTCGACGCCCGCCGCGGGCTACCTCGACTGCTGGGCATCCTCGATGAGTTCGACATCAAGGCCACCTTCTTCGTCCCGGGGTTCTCGGCCGAGCGCTGGCCCGACGCCGTCACCGACATCGCCACACGCGGCCACGACATCTGTCATCACAGCTATAGCCATCGGCCGGCCACCGAATTGACACTCGCCGAAGAGCGCTGGGAGTTCGAACGCGGATCCGAGGCGCTCGCTGCTCTCGGCATCACGCCGTCCGGCTACCGGTCTCCCATGTGGGCGGCGACGTGGAATAGCGCCGAGCTCGCCGTGGAACACGGGCTCACCTACGACACCAGCCTGATGGACGACGACCGTCCCTACATCATCGAAACCCCTCGCGGACCGCTCGTCGAACTTCCGCCGCACTGGTCTCTGGACGACTGGGAGCAATACGCCTACCTGCCCTCACCTCACCTCGGCTACGTCATCGAGCCTCCGGAGAAGGCCCTGGCGCTGTGGACCGCCGAACTCGACGGGCTGCGGGAGTTCGGCGGCCTGTTCCAGCTCACCGCTCACTCGTTCCTTTCCGGTCGAGCCGGTCGGGCACGCAACATGCGCAAGATGATCGAAACCATCCTCGACCGGGGGGACGTCAAGTTCAAGACCGGAAGCGAACTCCGCGACGCAGTGCTGGCCGACCCGACGATCGACAGACGCAAACACGAGCCGGTCGTCGTGGACCCCGTCGCGTACCCCAAGTGGTGAACGGAGACACGGCATGAGCACCCTCGTCACCGGCGGCCGCGGATTCGTCGGACGCCACCTCGTCGATCAACTCCTGCGCGCCGGGACGAAGACCGTCAGCTATAACCGGGACTTCGCCGTCGACTCTCGTGACGGACTGACCCTCGTCCAGGGCGAGTTGTTCGACATCCCGCGCCTTTCCGAGACGATCCGCACACACGGCGTCGATCGGATCATCCATACCGCCGGCCAGAGTCACCCCGGGGTGTCGATAGAGCTGCCATGGACCACCTTCGCGGCCAACGCCGAAGGCACCCTCGCGGTCTACGAATGCGCCCGTGCCACCGGTGTGCGCCGCATCGTCAACTTCTCCTCCGAAAGTGCCTTGGGCAACCTGGATCTGGACACGGTCGTCCGCGAAGACGTCAAGCCCGAGCCAACCACCCCCTACGGCGTGACGAAGGTGGCCGGCGAGTTGTTCGGGACGGTGTACACCTCGCTATACGACATGGAGATCGTCTCGCTGCGCGTCACCGAGGTCTACGGTCCCGGCTTGTGGATGCCGAGCCTGCTCGGCGACATGGTCCGCGCCGGACTGCGCGGTGAAGCCTTCCACCTCGACACCGGCGGCGATCATCCCTTTCAGTTCGTCTTCGTCGAGGACGTCGCCACCGCCGCGTGGCTGGCGTCGACGGCAGCCACGCTGCCGCAGACGGTCTACAACGTCTCGGGCGGGCGCCGGATCACCGTCGCCGATACGGCGCGGCTACTCGAAAAGATGCTGCCAGAAGCACATTACGACATCGGGGCAGGCTTACTGCCCCAATGGGACCACCAGGGCGAGTACGACCTGTCTGCCTCGCGGCGTGACCTCGGCTACACCCCGGCTTGGACCTTCGAGCGCGGCCTCCAGGCGCAGATCGACTGGATCCGATCCACGGAACATCCGTCGTGACGAGTGTCGAACGACGCCATCCGACGGCGACGTCCCATCCCGACTTCTCACCGAGAGGCACAGTGACATGCCGGAAATGACCAATCGCGTCGCCGTGGTGACGGGGGCAGCCTCGGGAATCGGACTTGCCACCGCCCAGGCACTGGCCCGCGAGGGCGCCGACGTCGCGATCCTGTCCCGCCCCCAGGACGATCTGGCCGGTGCGGCCGAACTGGTAAAGGCCCATGGCGGTGGGGTTCTCGCCATCGGCGCGGACGTCGGAGACTCCGCCGCGGTCGGCGCTGCCTTCGACCGGATCGAGGCCGAACTGGGTCCCATCGACGCGGTCCACAACAACGCAGGCATCTCCGCGGTGTCACCGCTCGTCGACACGACCGACGAACTGCTGCACGCCCTGATCCGCACCAATCTGGCCGGCTCCTTCTACGTCCTGAGAGAAGCCGCCCGCGTCATGCAACCTCGCCGTTCCGGGGCGATCGTCAACACTGCGTCCGAGCTGGCGTTGATGGGACAGGCCGGCTACGTCGCCTATACCGCGACCAAGGGTGCCATCCTCGCGATGACGCGAAGTGCCGCAGCCGAACTGGCGTCCTGGGGCATCCGGGTGAACGCTGTCTGCCCAGGGACCACCAGGACGCCCATGTTCCTCGCCGAATTCGATGGCGCTGCAGACCCCGAAGCCGAACTCGCCGACAACGCGGCGAGCATCGCGATGCAGCGCATCGCCGACCCGTCCGAGATCGGCGAGGCAGTGGCATTCCTGCTCTCGGATCGTGCCAGCTACATCACCGGCACGCACCTGACTGTGGACGGTGGTCGCACCACCTGCGTGCCCGCTGGATCCATCGGCGTATCAGCTCACTAAACCCGACCCCTCCCAGAATCGGAGAAGACCATGACCGAACCTGTTCCCAGTCCCGAACCCCAATCACGACTGGAACAACTGGGCTACGCGCAGCAGCTGCAACGGCGCCTCAACGTTCCCGAAGTCGTCGGCCTGGCCATGGCAGACGTCTCGCCCACGATGGCGGTCCTGTTCCTGTCGGCCGGCGTGTTCGCCGTGGGCGGAACCTTTTCCATCGGCGCTGGGCTCATCTTGTCCGTCGTGGTGGTGCTGATCTCGTTGTGCCTGGCCGAACTCGCGGGCATGTTCCCGATTGCCGGCGGGATGTATTCCTTGGTACGCCGGGTCCTTCCCGGGCCATTCTCCTGGATCACGATGTTCAACTACCTCATCCAGGGCATCGTGATTCCGGCAAGCATCGCGCTGGGCATGGTCACCTTCATCAAGGACCTCGTTCCGAGCCTGACGCTTCCCGACACCGTCGTGGCGATCGTGTTGCTCGCCCTGGCCACCGCGGTGGCGTTGACCAAGGTCGAAGTCGGCGCGTGGGCGACGGCCGCGATGGTGATCGTGGAATGCGTCGTACTCGGCATCATCACGGTGGCTGCTCTGCTGCACCCTCACCAGGCACTGAGCCAAGTCACCTTCCACCCGGTGGTGCTGTCGGGCGGGGAGTTGGTCGCGGTGAGCTTTGCGGTGATGCTCGCCACCCTCGCGCCGGCGTTCAACGTGATCAACGGATACGACGCCGCACTCGGCTTCTCCGAAGAGCTCAAGGGCGGCGAGAAGAAGATTGCCAAGGCGGTCATCATCTCGGCGGTGCTCGCCTGCGTGCTGATCATGGTGCCGCTGATCTCCGCCGTCGTGGCCGCACCCGATCTGAAGGAATTCTTCAGCGCCTCCGCCCCGGTGATCTACTCGGTGCAGGCCTCGCTGGGCTCGGGCGCCCGCGTCATCATCGACGTCGGTGTCATCATCGCCCTGTTCAACGCGATGCTGTCGCTGCTGATGTACTTCGGCCGCGGGGTCTACGCCACGGGCCGCGACGGCGTCTGGCCAGGTCCGGTGAACCGCGCCTTCGGCGGACTCAACAGATTCCGTGCTCCGGGCACGGGGATCTTGGCGCTCGCCATTCCCGCGGCGGTCTTGGTGTTCACTTCGGCGCTGAACTTCTTGATCATCTTCGCCGGCACCGTGATCGCGGCGGTGTACTTCTGCATCGGGCTGGCCGCGCTGTGGAGCCGCCGCAGCATGCCCGACGAGCCACGTCCGTACAAGATGCCGTTGTGGCCGCTGCCCCCGCTGGTCGTCGTCGGCTTCACCGCGATCGCACTGGCCACTCAGGAGACGCAATATCTGCTCGCCGAAGTCGTCCTCATCGCGGTGGCCATCGCCTGCTGGCTCGGCGCCAAGAGGTGGTCGCCACGCCAGGTCGGACTCTCGGCCCAACCCACGGCACCGGAACCCGACCCGATGTCCGAGCGTCCCTGACCCGGACCACGAACGAGCCGCCCCGCTCGCGCGAAGATGCCGACAGACAAGGAGTTCGACATGTCCGACGCCAACGAACCCATGGTCTTCCAGGAGATGACGTGGGAGGAGATCGACGCGGCCGCCCGCGCCGACACCCCCATCGTGATCCCGATCGGAGCGACCGAACAGCACGGACGCCACCTCCCAGTCTGCACGGACTGGGTGATACCCGACCGCATCCTCCGCGAAGCGGGCCGCCGACGCACGATGATCGTGGGCCCCTTCCTTCCGTTCGGATACCGCAGCAGACCCGGCAGCGGCGGGGGCCAACACTTCCCGGGCACGGTGTCCCTGCGGGCCACCACCTTCATGAGTGTCATCGAGGACGTGCTGAGTGAACTGAAGCGGTGCCGATTCCGCAACATCGTGCTGTACAACTGGCACTTCGAGAACAGCGGGTTCGTGTACGAGCCCGCGTTCCTGGTCTCGGAGAACAACCCCGAACTCAAGATCGTCGTGATCGAAGACGTCAACCCGGACTACTCCCCGGAACGGGTGAAAGCGATTTGGCCCGAGGGCTTTCCCGGCCTCGCACTGGAGCACGCCGCCGTCATCGAAACGTCGCTGTGGATGTACCAAGACCCCACGGCGGTGCGCACCGACCGGATTGCACCGGACGCACCGCAGCGCGTGGTCAATCACGATGTCGTGCCGATCGACACGCGAATGTCCACTGCCAGCGGCTCCTTGTCCTCCGCCGTGCCCGCCAGCGCCGAGAAGGGACGGCTGATCACCGAGTGGCTCGTCGACCGCTTGATTGCGATCCTCGATGAGGAGTTCCCCGTCGCCGACGCTGGCGGCGCGGGCGGAGGCGGCAATGCCCAACGCTGACGAATCGATCATCGGGGCCACCCCGTCCACTCAAGTCCCGCGTTACGCCGGCAAGGGCACCTTCGCCCGGATCGCCGACATCCACGAAGTCAGCGACTATGACATCGCCATACTCGGGGTGCCCTTCGACGGGGGTACGTCCTACCGTCCCGGCGCCCGTTTCGGCCCGCTCGCCGTCCGTCAGGCCGCGCGCGCACTGAGACCCGGATATCACGTCGAATTGGGTGTCGCGCCACTGGAGCAAGTTCAGATCGTCGACGCCGGAGACGTGGCGGTGACGCCCTACGACATCTCCGAAGCGTGCACCCAGATCCAGGACCGCGTCCTCGAGGTCATCGGGGACCGGAGGCGCAGGGTCGTGTCGATCGGTGGGGACCACACGATCGCATTGCCGAACTTGCGTGCGCTGCACTCGCTCTACGGGCCCGTGGCCCTGGTGCACTTCGACGCTCATCTCGACACCTGGGACACCTATTTCCAGGCGCCGGTCACGCACGGCACCATCTTTCGACGAGCGTTCGAAGAAGGTCTGCTCGTCGAAGACCATTCCATCCACGTCGGAATCCGCGGTCCGATCTACGACCGGATGGACCTCAACGATGACGCACGGATGGGGTTCCGGATCATCCGTGCCGGCGACCTCGACGTGATGGGAGTAGAGGCCGTCGTCGACGTCGTCCGCAGACGCGTCGCCGATGTGCCGGTGTATCTCTCCATCGACATCGACGTCTTGGACCCTGCGTTCGCCCCCGGAACGGGAACGCCGGAGTCAGGAGGACTCACTGCCCGCGAACTGCTGCGCACGCTCCGGGCGCTGACCGGTATCAACGTCGTCGGCGCCGACATCGTCGAAGTGGCACCAGCATACGACCATGCTGAAATCACCTGTGTTGCGGCGGCAACCGTCGTCTTCGATCTGCTGAGCCTGATGGTCGCAAACGATTCATCGCGTTGAGGCGCGCGACTTCGAACGACGACCTCGAGTCGACGAAGTCGTATGTGGACATTTGAAGTAAGAATTGGACGGACGTTTGAGGTCACCTGATGGTGAGGGTGTACACGCGTCCCGCGGCCGGTGCGTCATTTCCCTCGTTGCGGGTATCCCGGCTACGACTGATCGACCCACTCTTCGAACGTTAGGACAATGCCCATGACGGTGACCCGGGATGTGGCCGCGACCCGCCAGCGCGTGTGGGATGTGTTGGCCGACGGATGGACCTACTCAGGATGGGTCGTCGGGAACAGCCGGATCCGCGCCGTAAGTTCGAACTGGCCTGCGCCTGGTTCGCGCATCCTGCATTCCATCGGGGCCTGGCCGGCGGTGATCAATGATGAGACCGTCGT
>JAOPVI010000094.1 GCA_025966225.1 Mycobacterium sp.
ACGGCGCCGTAGCCGAGAGATTCGATGTCCCTGGCCTGCTCCGGGGTGACGCCGCGGCCAAAGGATCCGAACCGGCCGAGATTGGGTTTGCTGTCAGCAGAATCGGTCATGGCTGACACCAACTCGACGGCCGGCACTCCTATTCCGGCAACTCTTCACGGGTGTCGTCGGCTGCCACCGCGGCGGCCGCTACCTCCAACGGCAGCAGCACGATGAAGCGTGTGTCACCAGGCACGGACTCCACCCGCAAATCCCCGCGGTGTTTTTTGACGACGATATTGAAGGCCAGATCAAGCCCGAGGCCGGTGCCTTCACCGAACGGCTTGGTGGTGAAAAACGGCTCGAAGATGTGTTCGCGGACATTCTCCGGGATACCTGGCCCGGTGTCGCAGATTTCGATGCGGACCATCTTGTCACCGTCGCGCGCGGTGCGCAGCGTCAATGTGCCACCGTGTTCGCGCATGGCGGCGATGGCGTTGTCGATGATGTTCGTCCACACCTGGTTGAGATCACCCGGATAGCAGGGGATTTCAGGCAGGGATCGATCGAAGTCTTTGACTACCGTGATGGCTTTGCCGTCTTTGCCGAAGCGATCGGCGAAAATCACCAGCGTGCTGCGCAGCAGCTCATGCAGGTCGGCCACCTGGAAGGGCGCGCGGTCCATTTGGGAGTACTGCTTGGCATCGGCGACCAACGCCGAAATCCGTTTGCTTGCTTCGCCGATCTGGTTCATCAGCTGTTCGCTCTCGATGGTGTAGTGCAGCCACCGAATGGCCTCGTCCAGCGTCGTCGAGGCGAGGTCGTCGGTGGCGGCGGAAACCTTCTCCAGCCAGTCGGTGTCGATGCCGCCCTCGACGAACGCCGGCGCGATGTCCCAACCATCCTTGACGCCGTGTTCGTCCAGCCATTCCCCGACTGCGTCTTCGAGATCGGCGGTTTGCATCGGGCTCAGGAGTTGCGACGTCGACTTGGCGACCTGATCGGCGACCTGCTGCTGTAACCGCACCAGGGCGCTCAGCGCTTCGGGGGTGACGGTGCCGTCGGCCAGCATGACCAGTTTGCCGCGCATGCCGGCGATTCGGTCCCGCAGTTCGGCCGCAGCGCGTGCGGTGGCCGCTGCCGGATTGTTCAACTGATGCGTGAGCCCTGCCGAAAGCCGGCCCAGGGCCAGCAGTTTTTCCCGGTTGTCGATGATGCGCCGGGTCCGGTCGGTGCCCACGGCGATCCCGTCGAGCAGGTGCACCGCCATCGGGAACTGGTCCTTCATGAATTTCGCGAACACCGGCGCGTCCATCACGAAGAACTCGGACGGCTTGGTGACGTGCACGGACGCATCGTGGCTCTGCTGCGGCCTGCCGGTGAAGGCCCGCCAGGCCCCGCAGTACACCCCGCGCTGCGAAGTCCGGTTCGTCTCGATGTCCTGGCCGCCGGAGAGCTTCGACATGGCGAGCTCACCCTCGATCAAGACGTAGAAGCACGTCGCCGGCTCACCCTCGACACAAAGTGGTCCCGGCTCGTAATGCTGAATATGCCCGTTACTGCAGAGCACTTCGAGCTGCTCGTCGTTGAGCGCTTCGAACAGGAACAGCGTGCGCAACTCGTCGGGCTGACAACGCGTGGTCATGTCGCTATGACTCGGCCAGGTAGCGGTGCACCAACATCACGGCCATCGACCCTTCGCCGACCGCCGCCGCCACCCGCTTGGCGGACTCCGACCGCACATCGCCGGCGACGAAGACGCCCGGCACACTGGTCTCGAGGTGGTGCGGCGGGCGGTCCAGCGTCCAGCCGCACACGTTTCGGAGGTCCGGTCCGGTGAGGATGAAGCCGTGGTCGTCGCGGGCAACCACCCCGTCGAGCCATTCGGTGCGCGGTGCTGCGCCGATGAAGATGAACATCCGCCCGCAGACGACCTCTTCGGTGTCGCCGGTCCGGTTGTCCGCCAGGGTCAGCTTCTCCAGGTGGCCGTCTCCCGTTGCCCGCTTCACCTCGGTGCAGGTGTGGACGGTGATCTTGGGGTTCTCCTCGATTTGCTGGATCAGGTAGTAGGACATCGACGCCTCCAGCGACGGGGCCCGCACCGCGATCGTCACCGACTTGGCTTGCCGCGACAGGTACATGGCGGCCTGCCCGGCCGAATTCGCGCCGCCGATCACGTAGACCTCTTCGTCCTTGCATTCCGCGGCGACCGATGTGGCCGCTCCGTAGTAGACGCCGCAGCCGGTGAGCCGGCTACATCCTTCGGCCTCCAGCTGGCGGTAGGCGACCCCGGTGGCCAGGATGACCGCGTGCGCGTCGATGGCGCCGCCGTCGGCGAACCGCACGGTGCGCTTGGGCCCGTTGACTTCCAGGGCGACGGCAGTGCGGGCGGTGATCAGCTCGGCGCCGAACTTCTCGGCCTGCCTGCGCGCCCGCTCGGCCAGCTGACCTCCGGACACCCCGTCCGGGAAACCCAGGTAGTTCTCGATGCGTGAGCTCTGGCCGGCCTGCCCACCCGTCGCGGTGCGTTCGATGAGCACTGTGCGCAGCCCCTCAGAGGCCCCGTAGACGGCGGCGGCCAGGCCCGCGGGACCGCCGCCGATGACGACCACGTCGTAGAACTTCTGCGACGGCGTC
>JAOPVI010000117.1 GCA_025966225.1 Mycobacterium sp.
TGAGAACCCCGGGAAGCTGGGTCTCAGAGGGCCAAGCGACCCGAGGAGCTCAAGCGACTTCACCACGTCCGGCAACCCGTACGTCGTCACCAGGTCCAGCAGCCCGTCGGTCGCGAAGTCCGGGAAGTTGTGGTTCAGCTCAACCAACTTCACCAAATCCGGCAACTTGAGCGCGGAGGAATCCGAGAACTTGTAGTTCAAGAACGTAGAGTCAACCACCTTTGAGGATTCCGAAGACGACTCATGCGTGGGCGGGAATAGGTCGAGCAGCTGCGTTCCATCCGGTAGTGGGTACAGCGAGGCACTGAGGGCCAGGCCACCTGCGACGATGGCGGCACCAACAGCGCGATAGGCGGGCCGCTCGGGCCCACCACGACGCCGTTCCCTCTCGCGCGGCGGTGGTGTCCAGGAGCGCGAAGGACTCGTCTGGTCGAGCATCAATCCGCCCTCCTTAACCGTGCAGCGACGACCACATCTCCGGTGCCCTGTTCCCAAAGGGCATCCGCATTGCCCGCTGGTGGTCCGGCCGGCGTGCGACGGCGTCGAACCGGGCTACCGTCACACGAAGCGATACGGGGAAATGGGCTGTACCGGTCAACCGAACACGAGTGAGCTCGTCGCCGTGCCGTCAGCAACCAGGACAGCCGCGTGTCCCGGTCGTTCTCCAGTGGAATTGAATCGATCTCCAATGACCGCGAGAGCGTTTGTGGGGCAGCCTCAATGCGCGTGGAACAACGGGGCTGAGCTAACTCACATCGCACCGATTCACTATCAACCCGGCCCTGCCCGGCCGTATATGGACCGTTGGAGCCATTTTCAGACCGGGCCCCTGCCTAGATCCTTTGCGCTCACCGCGGTTTACTGAGATGAGCGCGAGACCGCTACCGCCTGAGCCCGCGTGCTGACCCCTAGCTTGCTCAACACGCTGTGCACGTGGTTCTTGACCGTATGTAACGCGATACACAGCCGGTCTGCGATGTCTCGATTCGACAGGCCTATCTCCAGCATTCGGAGGATCTGGATCTCACGTGCTGTCAGAACTAGTTCCTTCGCTTCCGGCCGCCTCTGCGCAGCGAGCGTCGACAAGCGCTTAAGCAGGATTGCGGAAACCCTTGGTGAGCAGGAGGACTCCCCGTTGAAGACCTTTGAAATCAGGACGAGCAGGTCGTCGAGCGACTCAGTTCGCAAGTGATAGCCAGCAACACCCGCTTCAGCGCAGGCGACGATCTTTGATTCGTCGTCCTCGGAAATGCCGACAACGATCACCTTCGCGTGCGGGCACATCTCCCGGAGCGAAGGCAGCAATGTCACGTTATCGCTGGTGACCATGTTCAAGAGAACGATGTCCGGAGTGCCTTCGCCTAACGAAGCACGTAGCGACGGCAAATCCCAGGCGACCGCTGGCATGGAAGTGCCGTTGACAGCGAAAATCGCAGCTAGATTCTCGCGCTGAAGCGTGCAGCCGTCGACGACCAGAATCTGGGCGTAGGCAAGCCGATCTCCACGTTCCACCACTCCCTGTCGACGCTGTCTTCGCGACACCAGCTGAGCGGACGAAGTGTTCTGACCATCCGGCTCGTACATCGTGGGCGAGCGCGACGCCGAGACTTGGTCGCGTACACGACCGTTGACCGGAGCCCTCGGCTCCGGGTTGATCGCCCTGGTGCCATCGAGGGGTCCGCAGGCCGCTCGTCGAACGTCCACCGGGGGAATAACCCCAGAGACAGTGTGTTCGCCACTCTCAGTAATGATCCACCCCGGAATCCCCAACTCGGTCACCGCAACCTCTGCGGCTGTGCTAGCACCGGCCCTCCCCCGAGGGCTCCCTCATTCGGTTCTTTGCTGCCAAGATGGCCCCATAGTAGGCCTTTGCCAAAAGTGCCGTCAACGATTAGGTTTCGCCGGCTAGGCGGAGATTCCCGACGAAAATAGTTCGCCTCTCCACCCTTCGGATTCCGCTGAACGTATCCCCTGCTGGGGGTCGGTTTCACATACTTTAAGTATGATGGCCGTGAGATTTCCGTACGTTAAACTCGTTGTACTGGCGATTCGCGTGGGAAACATATTGCGTTTGCGTCAACCAAGCCAAGGGTACGAACCTGGAATCGCTGGCACAACCGCTTCTCTCGCGGCCGTCATGGTCAAGTCGTTCGCTGCGGCAACGAATTTGGGAATCTATATTTTCGTGAAAGACAGTTTGCTAGGCGCGCATGAGCCCAGTGCCGCGCAGTTGGCCGCCGACCTCGATTGCACCGATAGCAGGAGGGTCCGCTCTTCCTCAGCACTGGAATCCGAAGTCCTCCGACTGCTCGGCGTGACGGCGTGAAGTGGTCGGCCAGGATCGTGGAGAATGTCCGTGCACGCACGGGATCATATTGAGAGCGATCATCGCTGTCGTCCTCGACAGAGGCGCGAACTGTCCGCAGTCCTACGACGCGAACATGTTGTCGGGCAGCAAGTTTCGTGTCGGCGGCGCCCGCGGTCATATCCTGCGTGCAAGATCCTCGCCGTCGCTGTGACTTGGATGATTTGGGCAGTAGCACCGGTGGCGGCTCGCGCTGTGACGTGGTCTTCGGGTCCAGAGGCCCCGTCGACGGCCACGCATCCCGCTCAACGTCGCGGCCATCCAGCCTGGCGGCCTCATCGTGGCCGGCATTCGGGGTATCTGCGCGCGACTGCTGCGCACCTTGAGAGCCTCCGCCGCACGGGTACATTACCGTGTGTAACAGGGCCGGCAACGCGCCAATTGGCACGCAGTCGTCATGGTCCGGGTTGACTGGCCGCAGACCGGTATGTCCCGATCGCGCCGGAAAAAGGCGGGCCGGATATCAACGGTCTGAGCTCATTTCGCGATGAGTCCGGTCTGATTTCCCTGCCTTGACGCGTTCAGCGCACGACGTTAGCGAGTGCTGCGGCTTCGGCGCGTGTACTGACGCCCAGCTTGGTCAATACGGTGTGCACGTGGTTCTTGACCGTGTGAACTGCGATGGACAGCCGTGCGGCGATATCCCGATTCGACAGGCCCATTCTGATCATCTCGAGGATCTGGGCCTCGCGCGAGGTCAGAATTAGTTCCTTGCTCGCGGGTTCCCGTTCCGAGGCGAGTGCGGACAACCTTCGCAGCAGGACTGCGGATACCCTTGGCGGGCAATGCGATTCACCGGCAGCTACCTTGCCCATTAGCACGAGCAGGTCTTCGAAAGACTGGGTTCGGGTGTGATAGCCGGCCACACCGGCCTCTGCACACGCCACGATTGCGGATTCGTCTTGCTCGGACACCCCCAACACGATCACGTGCGCGTTCGGGTTGGTCCTCACTGCAGCCCCCAGCAACATCGCGCTGTCCCGAGTCGCGACGTCGAGCAGGATGATGTTCAGGGCGGTGTCTTGGACAGCCACAATCAATGTTGGCAGATCCCCAGCGACGCTGACTGCGGCGGCCCCGTTCGCCGCTAACGCGGCAGCGAGATAGTCGCGGTGAAGCGTGCAGTCATCGACGATCAGAATGCGGACGTCGTCCGGCAGGCGGAGGTTGACGTTCGGCGCCGAGGCAGCCGACCCGTTGGCCGCGCCCATCACCGAAGGCGTGCGGCCAAACCCCTCGTGGCTGGCGGGCGAAACGCGCATTGGACCCGGGAGTTCGCCTGCCACCGAGGGGAACCTAAACGGAGCGGGCGTCCCCGACAGATGAACGGAGTCAACTCCCCAATACGGCGGAGCAACCGAGCCGAACGCCTTCACCGAAAACCCCCTCGATCCGCCCGACTCAGGGCGGTGGCCGCGGCAGTAAACGCGGCGGCGTCGACGATTCCGTGGCTGGTCCGCATATCAGCCTCGCTGCTGAGCATGGCCCCCCGCTGCACGCGATCCGGACGACTCAGCGGTGACCGCAGCACCCATCCGGACCTCGCCGAGTCACGCCCGGCAATCCTCTGCGAATGTACTCCCCGCATCCTAGCAAACATCAGACTCCCCCTGGCCGACGCCGCCCCGTGCCGCCTGGGGTCTCAAGCGTCTTTCATCAAGATCGGACTACCTGGGGCTAGGGCGTCATTCTACGCAGAGAATAATTCTTTCTGAGGTCGTCCACAAGGTTTTTCGTACCATTCGACGGTTTTATAGCGAAGTTTAGATAATTTGCTAAAGAAACTAATGAAGTGTGTCGACGTACCCGTCCGCGCTTCGACGGGCCAACTGCGAAGGTGGCCGAACACCCTCCTCGTCAGCCGAGGATGAGCCCTGAGGTAGGGACTCCGGTGCCTGCCGTGACGAGCACGTGCTCCACGTCTGGCACCGGGTTGACGGACGTGCCACGAAGCTGGCGCACGCCCTCGGCGATGCCGTTCATGCCGTGGATGTACGCCTCGCCGAGCTGACCGCCGTGGGTGTTGATCGGCAGCCGGCCACCGAGCTCGATGGCACCGTCGGCGATGTAATCCTTCGCCTCACCCCAGCCGCAGAACCCCAACTCCTCCAACTGAATCAGCGTGAACGGCGTGAAGTGGTCGTAGAGGATCGCCGTCTGGATGTCCGTCGGCTTCAGCCCGGACTGAGCCCACAGCTGCTTGCCGACCAGGCCCATCTCGGGAAGGCCGTCGAGCTCGGGCCGGTAGTAACTCACCATCGAGTACTGATTCGGGCTAGAGCCCTGCGCGGCGGCGTCGATGACGGCGGGCCGGTGCTTCAGATCCTTGGCGCGTTCGGCCGAGACGATCACGAGCGCGACGCCGCCGTCGGTCTCCTGGCAGCAATCCAGCAGCCTCAGCGGTTCGGCGATCCACCGCGAGTTCTGGTGGTCCTCGATGGTGATGGGCTTCTCGTAGAAGTACGCCTTCGGGTTGTTGGCGGCGTGCTTGCGGTCGGCGACGGACACCGCGCCGAAGTCCTTGCTGGTGGCGCCCGAAAGGTGCATGTAGCGCTTGGCGATCATCGCGACCTGGGCGGCCGGCGTCGACAATCCGTGCGGGTAGGAGAACGAGTTGTCCACGCCCGTCGAGTCGGCGTTCTCGACCAGCCGCATCTGTACCTGACCGAATCGCTGACCCGAGCGTTCGTTGAACGCGCGGTACGCCACCACGCAATCCGCGACGCCGGTCGCGACCGCGATGGCCGCCTGCTGAACGGTCGCGCACGCCGCACCGCCACCGTGATGGATCTTCGAGAAGAACGTCAGGTCACCGATGCCCGTGGCGCGCGCAATGGCGACCTCGGTGTTGGAGTCCATCGTGAACGTGACCATGCCGTCGACGTCGGCCGGGGACAGCCCGGCGTCGTCGAGTGCGTCGAGCACGGCCTCCGAGGCGAGCCGCAGCTCGCTGCGGCCCGAGTTCTTCGAGAAGTCGGTGGCGCCGATGCCGACGATCGCCGTCTTACCGGACAGTTCGCCAGGCATCAGGCGTTCCCTCCAATGACAAGTGTGGCGTTTGCGATGACGTGATCGCCAAGACTGTTGGCTCCCACCACCTTCAGCGTGACCAAGCCGTCCTCCACTGCGGTCACCTCACCGGTGAACGTGACGGTGTCGTAGGCGTACCACGGCACGCCGAGGCGCAGTCCGATGGTCTTGATGACGGCCGTCGGGCCCGCCCAGTCCGTGATGAAGCGCTGCACCAGCCCGGTGTCGGTGAGGATGTTGACGAAGATGTCCTTGGACCCCTTGGTCTGCGCCTTGTCCCTGTCGTGGTGCACGTCCTGGTAGTCGCGCGTCGCGATGGCAGTGGACACGATGAACGTCGGATCCCCGTAGACCTTGAGTTCGGGAAGTTTCGTGCCGACCTCGACGGTAGGAGCGCTCACAGGTTCGGCTCCCATGCGTAGTTGGTCCAGGCCGGGCCGACGTCGTTGGCCGGGAAGTCGATATACATTGCGCGGACGGGCATTCCGATCTCCACACTGGCGGGGTCGACGTTGCGGAGTTCGCCGAGCATGCGCACTCCTTCTTCGAGGTCGACGAGCGCGATGACGAACGGCAGTGTGCGACCGGGCACCTTCGGCGCGTGGTGCACGACGAAGCTGAAGACCGCCCCTTTGCCGGACGCGACGACATAATCGGTCGGCGCTTCCTTGTCGGCCCACAGGGCGGGCACCGGGGGGTGCTGCAGGCCGCCATCGGCGCGCTTCTGGATGCGCAACTCGTGACCGTTGATGCCGTCCCAGAAGAACTTGGTGTCCTTGGACGATGCGGGACGCATGGCCGAGTCGGCATCGAGGTCATCGGGCACTGTGGTCGGCGCGGCGGCGCCAGCCTCGTCCGCCGGAATGAACTTCATGATGCGCCACATCATTTCGGCGACGTCTTCATCGCCTACGGACCACGTGATCCGCTGCGTGATGAAGAAGGCCTCACCCAGTGCGGTGCGCTTCGGGCCGACGACGTCCGTCAGTTCCGCGGCGACGCTGACCTCTTCGCCGGGGCGCAGATAGCGGTGGTAGGTCTGCTCGCAGTTGGTCGCCACGACGCCGATGTACCCCGCGTCGTCGAACAACTCGAGGATCTTGCCAAGCGGGTCGTCGTCGGGACGGACACCGCCGAGCCCCATCATCGTCCACACCTGGATCATCGCGGGCGGGGCGACGAGGCCGGGATGGCCCGCCGCCGACGCGGCGGCCTCGTCGACGTAGATGGGGTTCTTGTCGCCGATGGCGTCGAGCCAGTGGTCGACCATCGGCTGGTTCACCGGGTGGCGACCGACCCGCGGCTTGGTCTTGCCCTCGGCCTTGACCTTCTCGGCCGCGGCCTGGATGTCGTCAATGGCGCTCATCTGGGCACCCTCGGCACCTTCAGTCCGGATGCTGCGATCATCTCGCGCATCACCTCGTTGACACCGCCACCGAACGTGATGACCAGATTTCGCTTGGTCTGGCTGTCGAGCCATTCGAGCAGCTCGGCGGTCTCGGGGTCGGCCGGGTTGCCGTGCGCGCCGACGATTTCCTCGGCCAGCCGCCCGGCATACTGAATGCGCTCAGTGCCAAACACTTTGGTCGCGGCGGCGTCCGCTACGTCGATGGTCTCGCCGCCGGCAGCGACCTGCCAGTTGAGCAACTCGTTGATGCGCCACATCGCCTTGAGCTCTCCGAGCGAGCGCTTGACGTCGTCGTGGTCGAGCGGGATGTCTCCATTGCTGCCTGGCTTGGACGCCCAGGTGTGGATGCGGTCGTACAGCGCCGCGACCCGGCCCGCCGGACCGAGCATCACCCGTTCGTTGTTGAGCTGTGTGGTGATCAGCCGCCAGCCGGCGTTCTCCTCGCCGACGAGCATGTCGGCGGGCACCCTGACGTCGTTGTAGTACGTGGCGTTCGTGTGGTGTGCGCCGTCCGACAGGATCATCGGCGTCCACGAATAACCCGGATCCGTCGTATCGACGATCAGGATCGAAATGCCCTTGTGCTTGACGGCTTCCGGATCGGTGCGGCACGCCAGCCAGACGTAGTCGGCGTCATGCCCGCCGGTGGTGAAGACCTTCTGCCCATTGACGATGTACTCGTCGCCATGACGGATCGCGGTGGTACGCAACGACGCCAGGTCGGTGCCCGCATCCGGCTCGGTGTAGCCGATCGCGAAGTGAACCTCGCCCGCGAGGATGCCGGGCAGGAACTTCTTCTTCTGCAGCTCGCTGCCGTACTGCTGCAGAGTCGGTCCGACGGTCTGCAGCGTCACCGCAGGCAACGGCACGTCGGCGCGGTGCGCCTCGTTGACGAAGATCGACTGCTCGATGGGACCGAAGCCGTGACCGCCGTACTCCTTCGGCCAGCCGACGCCCAGCTTGCCGTCGGAACCCATGCGTTTGATCACGGCACGGTAGGCCTTGCCGTGCCGGTCGGCCTCCATCTCCCTGGCCTGTTCGGGGGAGATGAGACTCGAGAAGTACTCCCGCAGTTCGGCTTGCAGCTGCCGCTGCTCGGGCGTCAGTTCGATGTACATTGCGCACCCACCAGATCGAGTCGGTGTGAGGGCCCACCCAGCAGCCGGGTCAGGTCCTTGATCGTCGAGTAGTACCGGTCCATCGGATAGGCGATGTCCATGCCCATGCCACCGTGCATGTGGTGGCAGAGCTGCATGACAGGTGGCGCCTGCGACGTCACCCAATACCCGAGCACGTCGAGGTCCTCAGCGGCGTCACGCCCTTCGACGAGCCGCCATATCACCGACGTGGACGCCAGTGCGATGGTGCGCGAGGCGATGTACACCTCGGCGAGCTGGGCGGCCACGGTCTGGAACGTCGAAAGCGGCTTACCGAACTGTTCACGGCTCGCCACGTAGTCGGCGGTCAGCCGAAGCGCACCGGCCACGAGACCAGCCACGTACGCACCCGTCGTCGCCAGCGCCAGTTGGTTGACCCGGACCACCTCGGCGCCCGCCAGCACGTCGGTGTCGGGCACCGTCACGTCTGCGAACGTCACCACGTATTCGTCGGAGTGGTTGGCCGCCGGAGTCTTCGTCAGCGTCACCCCGGCCGCCTTCGGCGACACCACGACGACGCCGCTGTCGGTGCTGACGAGCATCCAATCCGCTTGCTCCGCATAGGGAACGCCGATCTTGGTACCCGAGAGTCGGCCGGCGGAGAAGGTGGTCGCGGGCCGCTCTGGCAGCGCATGGCCCGGCTCGTTTAGCGCCGCGGTCAGCACGCCACCCTTTGCCGTGCCAGCGAGGAAGCGGTCCTGCTGTTCGTCGGAGGCCAGCTCGAGAAGCGGCACCAGCCCAAGGCCGAGCGTCGCCAGCGCGGGCCCGACGGCGCCGTGCCTGCCGATCTCGGTCAGCGCGGACGCGACCTCGCCAAGACCTAGCCCGTCACCGCCCAAGCGTTCCGGCACGCCGAACGCGACGACACCGCCGTCGACCAGTGCGGCCCAGCTGTTGTCTCGCCCGAGCGCCGACGTCACCACGTCGGCGACGGCCTGCTGCCCTTCGTCGGGACTGAAGTCCACCCGAATCCTCCTTGATTCTAGGAAGTTTGAGCCCTTACCAAGATTGCTAAGCGCTGGCGCCCGAGTAGTCGACCTGCCAGTGCTTGATCCCGTTGAGCCAACCCGACCGTAGCCGTTCCGGCTCACCGATGGGCTTGAGATCGGGCATGTGGTCGGCAACCGCGTTGAAGATCAGATTGATCGTCATCCGAGCCAGGTTGGCGCCGATGCAGAAGTGAGCGCCCGTACCGCCGAACCCGACGTGCGGGTTCGGATCGCGAAGGATGTTGAAGGCGTGCGG
>JAOPVI010000136.1 GCA_025966225.1 Mycobacterium sp.
ATGCGCAGCGGTGCCAGCAACGGAAGATATTGGGGCAGCATCACGTAGGTGGTGTTGCCGACCTGAGTAACGACGGCGTTGGGGGCGTCGGGGTGCTCCAGCACATAGCCGGGAAAGACGTGTCCGAACGCCATCCCGGCGAACTGGTTCGCGATGGCCAGCACGTTGAAATACGCCGGGAAGTCGACGACGCCGTCGTACTGATTCTGGTAGTAGGTGGTCTTGAAGGGGCTGTCGGATGGCCCGGGGCGGCCGAACGGGAAGAGGTCACCCAGTAGCGGCAGCTCGCTCCAGGAGGCGAAGCGGGTGAGCAGGCCGCCGTTGGGCTGATAGGGGTCTCCGATGAAGACGAACTCGTAATTCTGCGCGTTGGCAACGTAATTCGGGTCTTTGGCCATTTCGGTACGCGCGATTTCACCGACCATGGTGCCCTGTGACAAGCCGATGATCGTCACCTTGTCGTCGGCCGGCGTGGCGGCGATGTCCTGCAACAGGTAGCCGGCCCCGATCGACTCGGATCGCTTCAGCGACTGCGGCCAGTACGGAATGGCGGACAACCCGGGCAGATCCGAGATGATCGGCAAGCTGAGCGTCATCTGCGCAGGGTAGGGGACGGTCTGGAAGGACTCGCCTTCTGGAACGGTGCTCCCGTAGAAGGGCAGCGGGATGGTCAACCCGAATCCTTCGAAGGAAGGCCCCACGCCGATCGTGGTGCCGACCAGTCGAACGGCAGCGCCGTAGGTGGCCGATGGCGTGGTGATGCTGACTCCCGCCGATGTGGCGATGGCAACGCCGCCGGCCAACAACATCGAATCCCATCGACGTGAACCGCGCCGCCGACGCGCACTGCGCAGCGGCTCGCGGCAACCCCGACCCTTCATTCCTGCACCTTGACTTTCCCCACCGTGGATCCGGCGCGGCCGCAACGTCTGGCCCGTTACCGGCGCAAGCCGGGCAATTGTGACGTGTGCCACTTCCTCCGGCCGTAGGGTCCGAAAGTTACCAGCGATCTGTGCGGCCCGCACGAGTGCCAGTGACTCCATGCCACAAACTGAGGCTGGCAGCCGCGATTTCTGAATCCCGCGACGCCGTGGCCGCATGTCGCGTCGCCAGTTTCCGAATTGGGCCGCGCACCCTGAACCGCACCGGTCGTCGGACTGCGATGCGAACATATGTTCGTGTCTGGTCCCCCTCGAAACTCGGCGACCATCCTGCACGCTGATCTCGACTCGTTCTATGCGTCCGTCGAGCAGCGGGACGACACCGCGCTGCGCGGGCGGCCGGTGATCGTCGGCGGTGGCGTCGTACTCGCCGCGAGCTACGAGGCGAAGGCCTACGGCGTGCGGACGGCGATGGGCGGACGGCAGGCCAGGCAGCTGTGTCCGCACGCCATCGTGGTGCCACCGCGCATGTCGGCGTACACCCAGGCCAGCGCGGACGTGTTCGCGGTGTTCCGGGACACCACTCCCCTGGTCGAGCCGCTCTCGGTCGACGAGGCGTTCCTCGAGGTGGGCGGGCTGGCCCGCGTGTCGGGCACGCCGGTTCAGATCGCGGCCCGGCTTCGCGAACGCATCCGCGACGAGGTCGGGCTGCCCATCACCGTCGGCATTGCCCGCACCAAGTTCCTCGCCAAGGTGGCCAGCCAGGAAGGCAAGCCCGACGGGCTCCTGCTCGTCCCGCCGGACCGCGAACTGGCGTTCCTGCACCCGCTTCCGGTGCGGCGGCTGTGGGGCGTCGGCGCCAAGACCGCCGAGAAGTTGCAGGCGCACGGCATCCACACGGTCGCCGACGTGGCCGAGCTAAGTGAATCGACACTGGGTGCGATGGTGGGCGGCGCGATGGGCCACCAACTGTTCGCGTTGTCGCGCAACATCGATCGGCGCCGCGTCGTCACCGGGGTACGTCGCCGGTCGGTGGGTGCGCAACGCGCCGTCGGCCGCGCGGGGAACACCATGTCGCACAGTGAAGTCGACGCGATCGTGGTCAACCTGGTCGATCGGATCACGCGGCGGATGCGTAAGTCCGGACGCACCGGTCGGACGGTGGTGTTGCGGCTGCGGTTCGACGACTTCAGCCGGGCCACCCGCTCGCACACCATGCCTCGGGCCACCGCGTCGACGGACGTGATCCTGGCGACGGCCCGCGCGCTGGTGGCGGTCTCGACCCCGTTGATCGCCGAACGCGGGCTGACGCTAGTGGGTTTCGCGGTGTCCAACATCGATCGCGACGGCGCCCAGCAGTTGGAGTTGCCCTATCCGCCGCAGGTCGACCTCACGGCCCTGGATAGCGCCGTCGACGAGGTGCGTCAGCGCTTTGGCAATGCTGCGGTGATGCGTGGCGTGCTACTCGGCCGCGACCCCGGCCTCGAGATGCCGATGCTGCCGGACTAGAACAGTTGTCCGGCAACGAATCCGGCGAGTAGTACCGCGAAGCCGCCGACCTCTCCGATGATCAGGCCGTGGTCGGGTGCTCGAACTGGTTGGTGGTGTCGCGGCGCATCCCGTGGACGATGTACTCGAATATCGCGGCGACGAAGAAGGACACCAACACCATGGCCGCGGTCAGATTGACCCAGGTGGGCCATGCGCTGAGTTCGACGAAGACCGCCACCAGCATCGTGGCGAAGGAGTAGAGCAACGCGGCCCGGTGCGCGATGTCCACGTACGGATGGGCGAGGTGGTTCTCAGCGGTGGCGATCTGCCGGTACTTCCAGATGCCGAGTACCAGGGCGAGCACGAAGATCAGGCCCGCAGCCAGGACACGACGATCGTGTCGAAGCCAAGGGAGTTCACGGCCGTGCGCCCGTCCACTCGAGCAGGCGCTCCGCAGGCCAGGTGTTGACGATCCGATCGACGGGCACGTCGTTGTCCAGTGCGCGCTGGGCGCCATAGCCCAGGAAGTCCAGTTGGCCCGGAGCGTGCGCGTCGGTGTCGATGGAGAAGTCGCACCCGATCTCGAGCGCCAGTTCGAGCAGCCGGGTCGGCGGATCGCGGCGTTCGGGGCGGGAGTTGATCTCGACGGCGGTGCCGTGGTCGCGGCACGCGGTGAACACCTTCTCCGCGTCGAACTGCGACTCCGGGCGGGTGCCGCGACCTCCCGTGACCAGCCGGCCGGTGCAGTGGCCGAGCACGTCGGCGTAACCCTCCGACACCGCCCGCACCATGCGCCGCGTCATCGCAGCCGATTCCATCTTGAGTTTCGAGTGCACGCTGGCCACCACCACGTCGAGCCGCTCCAGCAGCTCGGGCTCCTGGTCGAGGGTCCCGTCGTCCAGGATGTCGACCTCGATGCCGGTGAGGATGCGCATGGGCGCGAACTGGTCGCGCAGTTCGTCGATGACGTCGAGTTGCTTGCGCAGCCGCTCGGGGGACAGTCCATTGGCGATCGTGAGGCGCGGCGAGTGGTCGGTGAGTGCGCAGTACTCGTGGCCAAGAGACTGCGCGGCCGCCATCATCTCTTCGATGGGCGCCGACCCGTCGGACCAGTTCGAGTGCAGGTGCAGGTCACCCTTGAGCGCCGCTCGGATTTCGCCGCCTCCGAGATCGCCCGCTGTCGACCGCAATTCGACGAGCACGTCGGGTTCGCGCCCGGCCCACGCCTGGGCGATGACCATCGCCGTCTTCGGACCGACGCCAGGTAGCAACTGCCAACTGTTGGCCTTGCCGTGTTTGTCCCGCTGGGCTTCGTCGAGCAGTTCGACGACGTCCGCGGCGTTGCGGTAGGCCATCACCCGTCGCGAGTCCTCGCGGGCGCGGTCCTTGTAGAACGCGATCTGGCGCAGGGCCTTCACCGGATCCATGGGACCAGTGTGCCCGCGACGGCCACCGCGACACTCAGCGAGGTACTGATCAACGGCGCACTGGTCCAGGTTGCCGACTACGGCACTGAACTGTTCTCATTAGTCCCGCCGAGCTAGCTGCCACCCGGGATCGCGGCCACTGAGCGCGAGCGCGCGGTCGAAAGCCGAAGCGTCGTCGGCGATTTCGACCACTGGGCCGAACAACCCCTCGACTGGGTCTCCCGCCGTGAAGCCCGCCATGTGCGCTAGCAGTGCCTCGGCCACCTCGTCGTCGACCCCGTAATCCTGTCCCGTGGCGACGGCGACGTCCCAGCCATGAATCACTACCTCGGCCAAACCCACCATGCCGCATACCTCACCTGGCAGATCGACCCCGCCGATCTGGGTCAAACCTGACCAGGCGTCGGGGTCACGCCAGGCGTCGGCAAGCCCGGCGAGGTTGCCGGGGTACTGCGCGCGCCAGTCGTGGGCCAGAAGATAGCCGCCGTCGCCGGGCGGCGAGCCGGTGAGCTGTCCGAGATCCTTGCGCCCGGCCGCTGCGAACGCCACCCCAAGATCGCCCACGTGGGCGACGAGTTCGCTCAGGGTCAGCCGCTCGCACGGCGTCGGGCCGGCGAGTTGCTCGTCGGCCACACCGTCCAACAGTTTCGCGGTGCGCAGGCAGGAGGTGGTCATGTCGATCATGTCCATACCGACCCGCCGCGACACGCAAACTCATCGGCACCTTTCAGCATCCGGGTCTATGGTTGGTTGAGTGCGATTCGCCTTTAAAACCTCACCGCAAAACACCACCTGGGCCGAGATGCTGCCGATCTGGCAGAGGGCCGACGACATCGACGTCTTCGAGTCCGGCTGGACCTTCGACCATTTCTATCCGATCTTCTCGGACTCCACCGGCCCGTGCCTGGAGGGTTGGATAACCCTCACCGCGCTGGCGCAAGCCACCAAACGATTGCGCGTCGGCGTGCTCGTCACGGGCATCCACTACCGGCATCCCGCCGTGCTGGCCAACATGGCTGCGGCGCTCGACGTCATCTCCAACGGCCGGCTGGAACTCGGCATCGGAGCCGGCTGGAACGAGGAGGAGTCCGGTGCCTACGGCATCGAACTCGGGAGCATCAAGGAGCGGTTCGACCGCTTCGAGGAGGCCTGCGAGGTGCTGACGAGCCTGCTCACCAATGAGACCACCACCTTCGACGGCAAGTACTACCAGCTGAAGGACGCGCGCAACGAGCCCAAGGGCCCGCAGCAGCCGCACCCCCCGATCTGCATCGGTGGCAGCGGCGAGAAGCGCACGCTGCCTCTCACCGCGAAGTACGCCGATCACTGGAACTTCGTCGGGGGCACTCCCGAGGAGTTCGCGCACAAGCGTGACGTGCTGGCAGCCCGCTGTAAGGACATCGGCCGCGACCCGAGGGAAATCACGCTCTCGGCCCACGTTCGGCTTGGCGAGGACCGCGATTACAAGAAGGTCGTCGACGAGGCCGGAGCGCTCGGCAAGGAGGGCCTGGATCTCGCGATCATCTACCTGCCGCCGCCGTACGACCCGGTCGTGCTAGAGCCGTTGGCCGAAGCGATCAGGGATTCCGGACTGACGTGAGGATCGTAAACTTACGGAGAAGTAGATATGAAGGCTAAGCAAATATCTGTCGCAGCCGTCGATTTGGCTGGACATGGTCGCTAGTCGACGGGTCAGACCCCGTAACGAACGAGCTCGGCTGCGGTGACCAGGCGCTCGTGCTTGGCTGGAAACTCGCGGCACTTCACCGGATGACGGAACAGTGACCAGGCAATTCGAGTCATTCTGGACCTGGACAACGTGTTGAGGTACATAACGTTCACTCCTGCGTTCGGTGTATGGCTGCACCGTGGGCTCACATTAGCGCAAGAACCCGCTCAACCATTAGACACCTGTGACCTGGCTAACATCAAGAGGCGCGCCGATCTAAAAATCTGATGTTTCTAATGGGACCAATGTGGCTATTGGTACTCAATTCGAGGGTCAGCGCGCCCCGTCGAACCCTTCGCACGCGCGGCTAGCGCTGAGGTGCCGCCGTCGGTTTGATCGGCGCGGGAAGCGCAGTCGTACCCATCAGGTACCGGTCCGCCCCGGCCGCGGCGGCCCGCCCCTCGGCTATCGCCCACACGATCAGCGACTGCCCGCGCCCCATGTCGCCCGCAACGAACACACCGGGCACCGACGACTGAAAGTCGGAGTTCCTCGCCACGTTGCCACGGTCGGTCAGTTCGACGCCCAGGTCGGTCAGCAGACCTGGTTTCTCGGGTCCGACGAAACCCATCGCAAGCAGCACCAGATCGGCTTCGAGCTCGAAGTCGCTGCCGTCGAGCTTGACGAACTTCCCGTCCTGCATCCACACCTCGTGCACCTTCAGCGCGGTCACGTGACCGTTGGAACCGACGAACTCCTCGGTGTTCACCGAGAACACGCGTTCACCGCCCTCCTCGTGCGCCGAGGACACCCGGAACATCAACGGGTAGGTCGGCCACGGCGTCGAATCGGCCCGTTCCTCGGGTGGTCGCGGCATGATCTCGAACTGATGCACGCTGGCCGCACCCTGACGGTGCGAGGTGCCGAGGCAGTCGGCCCCGGTGTCGCCACCGCCGATGATGACGACCCTCTTGCCCTTCGCCGTGATCGGAGGTTCGCCGTCGTCGCCAAGCACGGGATCCCCATTCTGCACGCGGTTGGCCCATGGCAGGTATTCCATCGCCTGATGGATGCCGTCGAGCTCGCGGCCCGGAATGGGCAGGTCACGCGCATCGGTCGCACCGCCGGACAGCACTACGGCGTCGAACTCGGCGCGCAGCTCGGCGGCCGTCATGTCGACACCGACGTTCACCCCTGCGCGGAACTGGGTGCCCTCGGCCTCCATCTGCTCGAGCCTGCGATCGATCTGCCGCTTTTCCATCTTGAATTCTGGAATGCCATAGCGCAGTAAGCCGCCGATGCGATCGGCGCGTTCGAACACCGTCACCTCGTGGCCGGCGCGAGTGAGCTGCTGCGCGGCCGCCAGCCCGGCGGGTCCCGAACCCACGACGGCGACCTTCTTGCCGGTCAGCTTGTCCGGCGGCAGCGGCACGACCCAGCCTTCGTCGAAGGCGTTGTCGATGATCTCGACCTCGACCTGCTTGATGGTCACGGCCGGCTGGCTGATGCCGAGCACGCACGAGGCCTCGCAGGGGGCCGGGCACAGCCGCCCGGTGAACTCCGGGAAGTTGTTGGTCGCGTGCAGTCGGTCGATCGCGTCCGACCAGCGATCACGATGCACAAGGTCGTTCCACTCGGGGATCAGATTCCCCA
>JAOPVI010000211.1 GCA_025966225.1 Mycobacterium sp.
CTCGACCGCCCGGTGTCCACAGTCGATGCCGGCTCAGGGAATCCACCAACAACGATCGACGCCATTCAAACCGACGCGCCGAACAACCCCGGAAACTCGGGCGGAGCACTGGTCAATGCAAACGGCCAGCTCGTCGGGATGAACTCGGCGATCGCATCCCTAGGCGATTCGACTGTCTCGCAAAGCGGTTCGGTTGGCCTTGGTTTTGCGATTCCCGTCGCTGAGGCAAGGCGCGTCGCCGACGAACTCATTGCCACCGGCAAGGCGTCGCATGCTTCCCTGGGCGTGCAAGTGGGTGACGACGCGAATGTTCCCGGCGCACACATCGTCGGAGTCACCAGCGGCGGTCCGGCTGCGGCCGCAGGCGTGCCCGCCGGTGCGGTGGTTACGAAGGTCGACCACCAAGTGATTGACAACGCTGAGGCTTTGGTCGCAGCCGTGCAGACGAAGGCGCCCGGCGTCACAGTCACCCTCGGCTATCTGGACCCCACGGGTGGTAGCCGGACCGCCCAAGTCGTGCTCGGCACGGACCACGCTCAGCGGTCGTAAGAAGCTGATGAGCCTCGGCGGGAGGCCGTTCAAATCGCGTGCGTGGCGCGGACAGTGGGATGGGTAGCGTCCGAGGTGTCCAGTGACGATTGACGAAGACAACAGGGGCAGCGAGCGCGGCCCGGACGGCGATGCAGAATTCGAGCCCGACTACCGGTTCACCCTCGCCAACGAGCGGACGTTCCTTGCCTGGCAGCGCACGGCACTTGGGCTGCTGGCCGCGGCGGTTGCGGTGGTCCATCTCGTCCCTGAGCTGACTACTCCCGGGACGCGCCACGTCCTCGGCATCTTGCTCGCGGTGCTGGCAACCACTACCGCTGGCGTCGGGATGCTCCGGTGGCGGCAGGTTGATCACGCCATGCGCCGCGGCACGCCATTGCCCCGCCAGCCGTCACCTGCATATCTTGGAGTCGGCCTCATCGCGATCGGGCTGCTCACGCTGACGTTGGTGATCAGCAAACCGGTCGCCGGATGACCAACTTCGGACCGCGGGATGGCGGACTAGCGGCGGAACGAACCGCCTTGGCCTGGACCCGAACGTTGCTCGCAGTTCTGGCCAATGGCGCACTACTCATGGCGAGAAGCAATCACGGCTACAACGGATCGATTCGCCTCTTCGCAGTTGGCCTCGCCGTCACCCTCGCGCTGACTACATGTCTGATAGGTAGGCGACGCCAACGGACACTTGCCCATCGTCCACTCCCACAACGGATCACGCCGCGTCATGAGGTGTACCTGGTCGGGATCTCGGTGCTCGTCCTGATCCTCGTTGCGGCCGTCGCCCTACCCATTTGAGGACAGAAGTGCCGTGTGCGACGGGCCGAACTACTGTTAGTGCAGCCGACCGAAAGCGAAACTGATGTGGGGTAAGCGTCCCGACATGATCGTGCGGGGCCGGTTGCCGTTCAACGCAGAGCCGCCGGCCGCAGCCTTGGCCGGCGCTGAGATCACCGCGACAGATACCTTTTACAGCCGCAATCACGGTCCCTTTCCCGACATCGCGCGCGAGGACTGGCGCCTGAGGGTCGACGGCATGGTAGACAAGCCGCTGATCTTCACCTACGACGAGCTAACCAGCGAGTTTGCCGCCCACTCAGTGGTTGCCACCCTGGCCTGCGCCGGTAACCGGCGAGCGGAACTGCTGGAGGTGCGGCCAATACCCGGCAAGGAGCCCTGGGCACACGGGGCGATCTCGACCGCCGAATGGCGTGGAGCCCGGCTGGCAGATGTGTTGGATGCGGCAGGGGTTCACCACGACGACGGCTTGCACGCTGCGTTCAGCGCACCCGATGTGGCGCCGGAGGCCGTCCCCGTCCAGCCCTACGGCAGCTCCATCCCGTTGAGCAAGGCCATGTCCGAGGAAGTGCTGCTGGCCTGGGAGATGAATTCCGAACCGCTGCCGCGCGTCCACGGTGGCCCGGTGCGGATGGTGGCGCCGGGCTACATCGGGGCTCGCAGCGTCAAGTGGGTGACCGCCATCAGAGTGCAACCAGTCCCGTCGGAGAACTACTTCCAAGCCAGCGACTATCGCATCCTGCCACCCGAGACAGATCCCGACACCGTAGCGCCGGGCGAGGGCATTTCGTTGTCGTCGCTGCCGCTCAACTGCGACATCTTGTGCCCCGACGATGGCGCCGAGATTCCTGTCGGCCCGCTGACCATCCGCGGGTGGGCGATCGCCGGCGACGGCCGCGGTATCGGCCGCGTCGATGTGTCGCTCGACGGGGGCAACACGTGGCGTCAAGCCGACCTCGAACCGGCCACCAGTCGGTGGGCATGGCGGCTGTGGTTCCTGACCGTGGAGGCCCACCCGGGACCAATGAGTCTGACGGCCCGAGCCTGGGACGAGACCGGCGTCACACAGCCGGAATCGCCTGCCCCGCTATGGAATCCGCGAGGATACGGCAACAATGCCTGGGCCCACGTCAACGTGTATGCGAGGTGAGGCGCGACTCTGCCTTTTCGGACCGCTACCGCAACCGCGCCAGCGTCAGGACCCGTCCGCTGCGCGAGGTCAGATTGGCGCAGCAAAGCCAAGCAGCACCGGGTATTGCAGGTCGGATTTGATCCCGTCGGGCAGCAGCTTCGGCGCTGACCTGCGGTGGGGATGGCACGTCCGCCGTTTGGCCGCGGATGCGGGTTAAGATTCGGTCGGCACTCACGTGAGTCTGCCAGATCGATTTGTGAGTTTGCGCTATGACGCAGAGACGGCCACGGATTCCCGGCTGGTTGCCGGGGGGAATTTCGGCGCGCGGCGCGTCAGACGCCCGACTTGTGTCGGCATCGATGCGGGCACGTGTGCTCTCAGGGCTACTGCGCCCGACCTCCCCGCCCCTGGTGCTGGGGCTCGTCGTCGGCATGTTGCTGATTGCGGCGGAGAGCGCCTTGGTATACGTACTCAAACAGGTCGCTCCCGGAAACATCTTCGGAGTGGTGTTTCTGCTGGGTGTCCTGGTCGTCGCTACCGTGTGGGGCTTCAGGCTCGGGGTGATGACGGCGCTGGCCAGCGCCGTTGTCTACGTTCACTTCCATCATTTGCAGACCGGCGGGAGCATCGTCGCGATCTGGGCTCGGGACTGGGTGGCGGTCACCGTCTTCCTGGTCGTCGCTCTGGCGGCCGCGGCGCTCGCGGGGTTGGCTCGATCGCGCGCCGCCGAGGCTGTTCAACGCCGCAGGCAGGTCGAGGCGGGCCACGAGGAGCTCAGCGCGCTCGCGGAGCAGCAGGCTGCGCTGCGGCGAGTGGCGATGCTGGTCGCGGGTGGGGCGAGCCCGGCTGACGTGTTCGACGCGGTGGCCGACGAACTGGCGCGATGCCTGCATGTGGTGAATGCGGGGCTGCTCCGCTACGAGCCCGACGGCACCGGGTTCGTGGTCGCCGCACGGTACGAGCCGGGGATCACGACGATGCCCGTCACCGGTAACCACATTCCGTTGGTGGGCGACAACGTCGGAGCATTGGTGTTACGCACAGGCTGCGCGGCCAGGATTGACAACCACGACGACGCCTCGGGCCCGGAGGCCGCACGCATCCGGGCCGAGGGCATCGGGTCGATCGTGGGAGTGCCGATCGTTGTCGACGGCCGGTTGTGGGGCGCGGCGATCGTCGGCTCGACGAGCCCCGAGCCCATGCCGGCCGACACCGAGGCACGGATCGCCGACTTCGCCGACCTAGTCGCCACCGCAATCGCCAATGCCGCCACCCGCGCCGAACTGCGTGCCAGCCGCGACGAGCTGAGTGCGCTCGCCGAGCAGCAGGCAGCCTTGCGCCGGGTCGCGACGCTGGTAGCGCGCGGGGTCGGCCCGTCGGAAGTGTTCGAAGCGGTGGCCGACGAAATGGCCCGCCTCGTGCATGTGAGCCATGCGACGGTATCCCTCTACGACGCCGAGGCATTCATCCCCGTCGCGATCTGCCACGAGAACCGGCTGCGCAAGCTGCCCGAGGGCCTGCGCCTCCCATTGGCAGGCGACAACGTCGCGGCGAGGGTGTTTCGTACCCGCCGCACCGCCCGGATCGACAGTCACGACAACGCTCCGGGTGCCCACGCCGCACGCATACGTGAGCTCGGCGTCCGTTCGGCGGTGGGTGTGCCGATCATTGTCGAAGGATCGGTGTGGGGTGCGGCGATCGTCGGCTCGTCGGGGCTCGAGCCGCTGCCACCGGATACCGAGGCGCGCGTCGGCGACTTCGCCGATCTGGTCGCGACTGCGATCGCCAATGCAGCCACCCGGGCGGAGTTGCAGGCGAGCCGCGACGAGCTGGGGGTGCTCGCCGAGCAGCAGGCCGCGTTGCGGCGGGTGGCCACCCTGGTGGCGCGCGGGACGCCCCCTTCGGACGTGTTCTCCGCGGTGGCGGACGAGATGGCCCGCTGCCTGCATGCGGCCAACGCGACGGTGAGCAGATTCGACGAAGACACGGTGACCATTGTCGCCGTGGCTGCCCTGACGCCCGGGTTCAAGCGCGCGCCATTTGTCGGCGCGCGCCATACCTTGTTGGAAGGCGACAACATCGCAACGCGGGTGTTTCACACCGGCCGGGCCGCACGCCTGGACGGCTTGGAGTTTCAGAATGCTCCTGGCTGGGTCGCTGCATGGCTACGGGAAACGGGCCTGCGTTCCACGGTGGCAGTCCCGATCATTGTCGACGGACGGGTGTGGGGAACGGCGGCGCTCGGTTCGTTGCGATCCGAGCCGTTGCCACCGGACACCGAGGCACGCATGGGCGGCTTCGCCGATCTCGTCGCGACCGCGATTGCGAACGCGGCCACCCGCACCGAACTGATCGCCTCACGCGCCCGCATCGTCGCGGCTGCCGACGATGGTCGCCGCCGTCTGGAGCGCGACCTGCACGACGGCGCCCAACAACGGCTGGTCGCGCTCGGGTTGCAGGTGCGACTGGCAGAGGCGTCAGTGCCGCCCAGCCTGCAGGCGCTCGGAGAGCAGCTTGGGGACATCGTGTCCGGATTAACCGGTGTCACCACAGATCTGCAAGAGATATCCCGTGGGATCCATCCGTCGATTCTGTCCAAGGGCGGAATCGGTCCCGCGCTCAAGACACTGGTCCACCGATCGGCCGTCCCGGTCACCCTCGAGCTTGCGATTGAACGACGCTTGCCCGACTCAGTCGAAGTCGGTGCGTATTACATCGTGTCCGAGGCGCTGACCAACGCCGCCAAGCATGCCCGCGCCTCCCACGTGGCCGTGCGCGGACAAGCCAAGGATGACGTCCTGTGTTTGGCGATTAGCGACGACGGAATCGGGGGCGCTGACCTCGGCAAGGGCTCAGGGCTCATCGGGCTCAAAGACCGGGTCGAGGCTCTCGGCGGGCGAATGCGGATTGTGAGCCCAGCCGGAAGTGGGACGTCGCTAGACGTCACCATCCCGCTCGACAGCTCCTGAGCACAGGAGGCTCATCCTTGCTCCCAGCCTCGCGCTGCTCTTTCGCCTCAGCCTGGGCGGCCAGTTGGACCCTCTATCAGCCCCATCGGTCGCTCCGACGTTTACTCGCCCGGACGCCCGCCGCCCGCGCTGGGCTTGGCACGGCGTCTTCGCCGCGGCTGCTGTATTCGCATCCACGGCAGTGGGGACCGGATGTGGTGGCCGCCAACGAGTCCGCCGTTCCCGTCCCGCCGCGTGCTCGAGGCACGCGATGATCACTCCCGTCGTGATGGCCCGGCTGGTGTGTGATCGAGCATTGCGCAGAAGCGGATTCGTGTCGTTACGGCTGACACCCCATGAATCCTCCCGCTAGCTGGAATCGGTCCTACCCGTTAGTGGCAGGTATCCATTGGGGTTGGCGGTAACGACAATTGATAATCGACAGGGCGAGACTAGGAGACCAGTGCGCAACCACGGTAGGAGATGGCGATGACGTCAAACCGAGCGGTGACCTACCTGGGCCCCGGCAAGGTCGCGGTCCAGGAAATCCCCTACCCCAAGCTGGAGGTCCAGAGCGGGCCGGGTGTGCCCCCGGCGAACGTCGGCCGCCAATGCCAGCATGGTGTCATCCTGAAAGTTGTCAGCACCAACATCTGTGGCAGCGATCAGCACATGGTTCGCGGACGCACAACCGCCC
>JAOPVI010000336.1 GCA_025966225.1 Mycobacterium sp.
GCTTTGGCCAGCGCCCGGGGAGTGACGCGTTGCCAGGTCCGTGAACTGACGCCCAACGTGGTGTCGGCGGACATCGTGGTGGCCGACGACACCGCCACCGCCAAACATCTGGCTTCGACCTACGGGCACTGGGTGTACTCGATCAGGGCCGGCGACGGTGCGGTCCCCTACCCCGATCCCGAATCGACGCCGCCGCTCACGCCCGAACAGGTCGCGGTGGTCTCCGACCGCATCGAGTCGCAGTTCGTCGGCGCTCCCGACGAGGTGGCACACCAGCTTTCGACGCTACAGCGCCTGGCCGGCGCCGACGAATTGGTCGTCACCTCGGTCACGCACCGCCACGCCGACCGGCTGCGCTCGCATGAGCTGATCGCGAAGCATTGGGGTCTGCAATGAGAGCAGGCAAGCAGCGCAAGCAGATCCACCTGGCCGCCCACTTCCCCGGAGTGAACAACACGACGGTGTGGTCGGACCCCGACTCTGGCAGCCAGCTCGACTTCTCGTCGTTCGTCCACCTGGCCGAGACGGCCGAGCGTGGGCTGTTCGATTTCTTCTTCCTGGCCGAGGGACTGCGTCTGCGTGAACATCGCGGTCGCATCCACGACCTCGACGTGGTCGGCCGTCCGGACACCTTCACCGTGCTCGCAGCGCTGGCCGCCGTCACCGACCGACTCGGCCTCGTCGGCACGGTCAACACCACCTTCAACGAGCCGTTCGAGGTGTCCAGGCAGTTCGCCACCCTCGACCAGCTCTCCGATGGGCGGGCCGGCTGGAACATGGTGACGTCGTCGGATGCGTTCACCGGAGCCAACTTCCGACGCGGCGGCTATCTGCAGTATTCGGAGCGCTACCTGCGGGCCGAGGAGTTCATCACCGTGGCCAGGCAGTTCTGGGACAGCTGGGACACCGGGGCCGTACGGGCCGACGACGTGTCAGGGGAGTACGTCGACGTCGAGCGAGTTCGCGCCGTCGAGTTTCGCGGCGCACAGTTCGACGTGCGCGGCCTCGCCACGCTGCCCGCAGGCCCGCAGGGGCATCCGATCCTGCTGCAGGCCGGCGACTCGTCCGACGGCCGGGACTTCGGGGCTAAACACGCCGATGCGCTGTTCACCCTGCACTCCGAACTCGCCGCGGGACAGAAGTACTACGCCGACGTCAAGGCCCGCGCCGTCGCCAACGGGCGGGACCCCAACCGCGTCAAGGTATTTCCGGCCGCGACGTTCGTGCTCGGAGACACGCCCGCCGAGGCGGTCGACCGGGCCCGGCACATCCGCCGTCAACAGGTCACCGGTCCGACCGCGATCGCGATGGCCGAACAGGTTTGGCAGCGCGACCTTTCCGGCTACGACCCGGACGGGCCGCTACCCGACGTCGAGCCACTCGAAGATCCCACCGTCACGCAGGGCCGGGTACGCCATGGCGACCCGAAGGCCATCGCCGCCGCTTGGCGCGAACGGGCCGAGGCCGAGGGGCTGAGCATCCGCGAACTGGTCATCGCGGTGACCAACCGTCAGCAGTTCGTCGGGACCCCCGAGCAGGTGGCTGCCGAGATCGACCTGCACGTGCAGTCCGATGCGTGCGACGGGTTCATCCTGGTGCCACACCTGACCCCGCGCGGGCTGGACGAGTTCGTGGCCGAGGTCGTCCCACTGCTGCAGGAGCGGGGCACCTTCCGTAGGGAGTACGCGGGCGTCACGTTGCGGGAACATCTGAGGTTGGAGCACCCCGCGGGCTAGGCTGAGCCACGTGTGAGGCAAACATCCGGCGGGGGTGCGACATGCTGTCCGACACGGCGGTGGTATGGCTGTTGTTCGCCGGCGCGGTGCTCGCCTTCGCGGTCGGTCTCGGCGTCCGGGTGCTCGTCGGGCGCAACCGCAACTCGGCGCGCATGCAGCGGGTCGTCCGCGGTTTCCGCGGTACCGCGTTCGCCAGAGTGCTGTTCGGGCCCATCGCCAACGACGCCCTCGACGACGGTGAACTCGACGCGATGATCCTGATGCCCGCGATCATCATGTCCTGCGGACTGTGCCTGGTGGCGGTCTTCCTGTTCGGCTACGACATCCTCACCTGACGGTGCACACCCTCACCGAGCGGCCTGTTCGGCAGCCTCTCGGATGGATCCGCGCCACACCGGGCCGTGACCTGGGAGCAGCACTTCGGTGTCGAGCATGCCGAGCGCACCGAGACTGCGCACGCACCCGTCCTGATCGTGGTTGAAGATGCCGGGCAGCAACTGCGGGCCGCGCCTCGTCGACACCGGATGACCGGTGACGAGCGCGTCCCCGGCGACCAACACGCCATCGACGACGTACGAACAGTGCCCGCCGGTGTGCCCTGGCGAGGGGATCGGCAACGGCGTGCCAGGCAACGCGGCGGCGACCTCCTCGGTCAGCGCATGGGCGCTGGGGATGCCCTCGTGGGTCAGCGCGCCCTTCGTACCGATCTCCAGCGACCACTTCAGGTAGCGCGGCTGCCACAACTTGGTGGCGAGGTCGACGAGCGAGACCTGCTCGAGGTACTCGCGATGGGCATGCCCGACCTCGGCGGCGTGGCAGAACACCGGTGTGCCATGCGTTTTGGCGAACCAGATCGCCGAGCCGAAGTGATCGACGTGAGCGTGCGTGAGCAGGAACGCGTGGACGTCGTCGATGTCGAACCCGAGCTGACGTATCGAAGCGAGCACGTCGTCGCGTTGGCCGGGGAAGCCAGCGTCGATGATCAGCAGACCGGTGTCGTCGGCGACGAGCGTCCAATTCACCAGGTCGGTATGCGCGAAGTGGACGGAGTCGGTGATCTGCGCCAACTCGACTGAAGTCCCCACGCGGTCAGTCTAGGCGTGCGCGTGTTTCGACTGCGGTGGGCGATGCCGAGGAATACCAGCCCCGCCGGAGGAGTAGAAACTAACTGTGGCTGAACTCAAATTGGGATACAAGGCGTCGGCGGAGCAGTTCGCCCCGCGTGAGCTCGTCGAACTGGCCGTGGAGGCCGAGGCACACGGCATGGACAGCGCGACCGTCAGCGATCACTTCCAGCCCTGGCGGCACGTGGGCGGACACGCCCCCTTCTCACTGGCCTGGATGACCGCCGTCGGCGAGCGCACGAAGCGGCTGATCCTCGGCACGTCGGTGCTGACCCCCACCTTCCGCTACAACCCCGCCGTCATCGCGCAGGCGTTCGCGACGATGGGTTGCCTGTACCCGGACCGGATCTTCCTCGGCGTCGGTACCGGGGAGTCGCTCAACGAGATTGCCACCGGCTACGAAGGCGAGTGGCCGGAGTTCAAGGAGCGCTACGCGCGGCTGCGCGAGTCCATCAAGCTCATGCGCGAGCTGTGGCTGGGTGACCGGGTCGACTTCGAGGGCGAGTACTACCACACCAAGGGTGCGTCGATCTACGACGTCCCCGAGGGCGGCATCCCGATCTACATCGCCGCGGGCGGGCCGCAGGTGGCCAAGTACGCCGGCCGCGCGGGTGACGGGTTCATCTGCACCTCCGGCAAGGGCGAGGAGCTGTACAAGGACAAGCTCATCCCCGCCATGAGGGAGGGCGCGGAGGCCGCAGGCAAGAATCCCGACGACATCGACCGGATGATCGAAATCAAGATCTCCTACGACCCTGAGCCGGAACTGGCGCTGACGAATACCAAGTTCTGGGCGCCCTTGTCGCTGACCGCCGAGCAGAAAACCAGCATCCACGACCCGATCGAGATGGAGAAGGCCGCCGACGCGCTGCCGATCGAGCAGGTCGCCAAGCGTTGGATCGTCTCCTCCGATCCCGACGAGGCCGTGGAGAAGGTGGGCCAGTACGTCACCTGGGGTCTCAACCACC
>JAOPVI010000337.1 GCA_025966225.1 Mycobacterium sp.
CCACCGAGGTGCTCGAGACGGACGATGAGGCCGAGCCGCGGCGGCGACATTGGGCCGTCCCTTTCGGGCGGAGCGGAAGCCACGCTCACTAACGGCTGATCAGGGCGCCGACACGTGGCGGGTGGACTGCTTGAGGCTAACCGGTATAGACCATCACGTGCTTGATGCGGGTGTAGTCCTCCAGCCCGTACATCGACAGGTCCTTGCCGTGTCCGGACGACTTGAAGCCGCCGTGCGGCATCTCGGCGACCAGCGGGATGTGCGTATTGATCCACACGCAGCCGAAGTCCAGCGCGTTGGACATCCGGATCGCGGTTGAGACGTCCTTGGTCCACACCGACGAGGCGAGGGCGAACTCCACGCCGTTGGCCTTCTCCAGCGCGTCGTCCTCCTCGGTGAAGGACTGCACGGTGATGACCGGTCCGAAGATCTCCGTCTGGATCATCCGGTCGTCCTGCAGCAACCCACCGACCACCGTCGGCTCGATGTAGAAACCCTTGTCGCCCTGACGGTTTCCGCCGACGACGACCTTGACGTGACTGGGTACGTCGTCGAAGAAGCCGAGTACCCGTTCCATCTGGTTCACGTTGTTGACGGGCGGCACCCAGGCGTCCTCGTCGTCGGCGGGCTTTCCGAACGTCGTCTGTGCGCCCTTGGCCTGTTCGGCAAGCGCGGCCGTCAGCTCATCCACCACCGATGCGTGCGCGAGCACCCGGGTGGCCGCGGTGCAGTCCTGCCCGGCATTGAAGTATCCGGCGGTGGCGATGCCCTCTGCCGCGGCCGCGATGTCGGCGTCCCCGAACACGATCACCGGGGCCTTGCCGCCGAGCTCGAGGTGCGTGCGCTTGAGGTGACCGCCCGCGCTGACCGCGACCGCGCGTCCGGCCGCCACGGATCCGGTGATCGACACCATGTCCGGGGTGGGATGCGCAACGAGGGCTGCGCCGGTCACGCGATCGCCGGTGACGACGTTCAGCACGCCGGGCGGGAAGTGCTTGGCGGCCAGTTCTGCGAGCATCACCGTGCTGACGGGCGTGGTGTCGCTTGGCTTGATGACGACGGTGTTGCCCGCGGCGACCGCCGGACAGAACTTCCAGATCGCCATCATCATCGGGTAGTTCCATGGCGCTACCTGGCCGATCACGCCGACCGGCTCACGCCGTATCCACGACGTGTGGTGCTCCATGTACTCGCCGGCCGACTTGCCTTCCAAAACCCTTGCGGCACCGGCGAAGAAGCGAATCTGATCGACCATGGGCGGGATTTCTTCTGCCATGGTCACGTGGTTGGGCTTGCCGGTGTTGCGGCCCTCGGCGGCGACTAGGTCCTCGGCCGCCTGTTCGACTTCGTCGGCGAAGTCGAGCAGGGCCTTCTGCCGGACTGCTGGCGTGGTCTTCTTCCAGTCCTTGAAGGCCGTGGCCGCCGACGCGTACGCGTTGTCGATGTCCTGTTCGTTGGATATCGGCGCGGTGCCGTACTGCTCACCCGTGGTCGGATCGACCAGCGGCATCGTTGCCCCGCTGACCGAATCGACCAGCTTGCCGCCGATGAAGTTCTTGACGGTGGTCACGAGAACCAACTCCTATCCAGTTCAGTCGGTCAGAGGTCCTTGAGCATCAGGGCGAGCACGTCGAGCCCTTCGTCGAGCAGCTCGTCGCTGATGCTCAACGGGGGCAGGAAGCGCAACACGTTGCCAAACGTCCCGCAGGACAACACGATCACGCCTGCCGCGTGGGCGCCCGCACACAGCGCCTTGGTGAGTTCGGCGTCGGGCTCGGTGGTGCCCGCCTTCACGAGTTCGACGGCGATCATTGCGCCGCGACCCCGGACGTCGCCGATGCGGTCGTCGTCGGCCTGCATCCGGCCCAGTCGGTCCTTCATCAGCGCCTCGAGCTCCCCTGCGCGCGCCACCAGCCCCTCGGCCTCGATGGTCTCGATGGTGGCTAGAGCCGCCGCGCAAGCGACGGGGTTGCCGCCGTAGGTGCCGCCGAGCCCACTGACGTGAGGCGAGTCCATGATCTCCGCGCGTCCCGTCACTGCCGAGAGCGGCAAGCCGTCGGCGATGCCCTTGGCCGTCACGATGAGATCGGGATCGATGCCCTCGTGTTCGCAGGCGAACATCGCTCCGGTGCGCGCGAATCCGGTCTGTACCTCGTCGGCGATAAAGACGACGTTGTGCTTGCGGCACCAATCGAGCAGCGTGGGCAGGAAGCCCTCGGCGGGCACGATGAAGCCGCCCTCGCCCTGGATCGGTTCGATGATCACCGCGGCGAGGTTGTCGGCTCCGACCTGCTTGTCGATGACGCTCAAGGCGCGTCTTGCAGCCAGTTCGCCGTCCGTGGCGAGTTCCTTGCCGAACTCTGCGTCGCGGAACGGATAGGACAGCGGGGCGCGGTAGATCTCGGGCGCGAACGGGCCGAAGCCATGCTTGTAGGGCATCGACTTGGCGGTCAACGCCATGGTGAGGTTGGTGCGACCGTGATACGCGTGGTCGAACGCCACGACGGCCTGTTTGCGGGTGTAGGTGCGAGCGATCTTGATGGCGTTCTCGACGGCTTCCGACCCGGAGTTGAACAGGGCCGAGCGCTTCTCGCCCTTCACCGGGGTGAGTCGGTTCAGCTGCTCGCAGACGGCGACGTACGCCTCGTACGGCGTGATCATGAAGCAGGTGTGGGTGAAGTCGGCGGCCTGCGCACCAACGGCCTCGACCACGCGGGGTGAGGCGTTGCCGATGGTGGTGACCGCGATGCCGGACCCGAGATCGATGAGTCGATTGCCGTCGACGTCCTCGACGATGCCGCCGCCTGCTCTGGCCGCGTAGACCGGCATCGTCGTGCCGACTCCGCGTGAGACAGCGGCGGACTTGCGCTCGATCAGCGCCTTGGACTTCGGACCGGGGAGGGCAGTAGCCAGGTAGCGGCTCTGTTCCAACGTGCTCACTTCTGACTCCTGCGAGGTGGACAATGGGGTGGCCTGGGGGAGTGCAATATGGTGCGTCGACTCTGCGTTAGAGCCTAGTCGCCGGGCCTAGAGACGGAAACGGAATCATCGGTATATGCCCGAATCCACCATGGATTGCGAACAAGACTCGCGTCGATTCAACGCAATCGGTTGCGGTCAATCCCTGTCGCAGTGGCAGACCGCGAGCTTGTTGCCCCATGGGGTGAGCCAGAACGTCGCGTAATGCGGCGGCGCGTGACCATGAACGCCAAGTGCTGCAACCCGGTCCGGTGGACGGATAGAAGAACAGGTAGGTGCCAGGCTTTCCGCCCGCGGGCCGGTAAGCGAACTCGTCGTCGGCCGACACGAACTCGGTGAATCCGAGCAACGGCAACAAGGCGTCGTATACGTCTTGGCCGCCCGAAGGTCGACCACGTTGATTCCGAGGTGACCGAGCATGCCCCGGTGGCTCAGTATTTAGGGACGCTGACAGCCGTTCCCGGTTAAGGGTGCACTCGGTTGCCAAGTGTCGTGATGGCACACTGGACCCCGACGAGGCCGCCCAGTGACCCCGGTGTCCAGGGCGCCGTACCCGCAAACCGACGAAAGACAGTGACGTGGATCTGTTTCTGCCCCTTCTCCTACTCATCGTCCTTGGCGGCTTCATGTTCATGGCGCAGCGCCGCCAGAAGAAGGCCATGCAGGCCACCATCGACCTTCACGATTCGCTGACGATCGGTGATCGCGTACACACCAGTTCAGGCCTGGAGGGCACGATCGTTGGCATCGCCGACGACTCCGTCGACCTCGAGATCGCTCCCGGCGTGGTCACCACGTGGATGAAGGTCGCGATTCGCGACCGCATCGGGCCCGACGACGAAGATGACGATGATTACGATGATGACGACGACGAGCAGGGCGAAGACCATTACGAAGTCGAGTCCGGAGCTCGGGATGAGGCCGACCCGACCCCGGGACCAAAGACTGACAGCTGAGGGCCGCGCTTCACCACGTACCCTGTGCTCTTTGCGGACCTGACGTACTTACCTGAGGAGACTCAAGAAACGTGGCATCGCCTTCGTCGTCGGTGCACCCCTACCGCTACCTGACGCTTTTCCTCGTCCTACTCATCGGCGTGTACGCGCTGGTGTTCTTGACCGGGGACAAGCAGGCCAAGCCGAAACTCGGCATCGACCTACAGGGCGGGACTCGGGTCACCCTCACCGCACGGACCCCCGACGGATCGCGACCGACGCGCGAAGCGCTGTTGCAGGCCCAGGAAATCATCACTGCCCGCGTCAACGGACTCGGCGTCTCGGGCTCCGAGGTCGTCGTCGACGGCGACAACCTCGTCATCACGGTGCCCGGCAATGACAGCAGTGAAGCTCGCAACCTCGGGCAGACCGCACGGCTCTACATCCGCCCGGTGATTCACGCCATCCCCGCCCAGGCCCAAGGACAGCAGCCGGGCCAAGCACCACCAGGGCAGGCCCCACAGGGCCAGGTGCCCCCGGGCCAGGTCCCGCCGGGCCAGGCGCCGCCCGTGGGCGGGCCCGGGCTCGCGCCCGCCGAACCCGGGCCGGCCCCCGGCCAGGAGCCAGCACCAGGCGCTCCGCCAGCGGCCCCAGAGGCGCCAGCGGCGCCAGCGGC
>JAOPVI010000244.1 GCA_025966225.1 Mycobacterium sp.
GCTGGGCATCGAGACCACCTTCGTCGAGCACCCGGACGACCTGGACTCCTGGCGGGCCGCCGTCCGACCGAACACGAAGGCGTTCTTCGCCGAGACCATCTCCAACCCCCAGATCGACATCCTCGACATTCCGGGGGTGTCCTCGGTTGCCCACGAAAACGGGGTGCCGCTGATCGTCGACAACACCATCGCGACGCCGTACCTGATCCAGCCGATCGCGCACGGTGCCGACATCGTCGTGCACTCGGCCACGAAGTACCTCGGTGGACATGGGACGGCGATCGCAGGCGTCATCGTCGACGGCGGCAACTTCGACTGGACGAACGGACGTTTCCCCGGATTTACCGAGCCGGACCCGAGTTACCATGGCGTGGTGTTCGCCGAGCTCGGACCGCCGGCGTACGCGCTGAAGGCGCGGGTACAGCTGCTCCGCGACCTGGGCTCGGCCGCCGCACCGTTCAACGCGTTCCTCGTCTCACAGGGCCTCGAGACGCTGAGCCTGCGCGTCGAGCGCCACGTGTCGAATGCGCAGAAGGTCGCCGAATTCCTCAGCATCCACGACGGCGTGGTGTCGGTCAACTACGCCGGCCTGCCGTCGTCGCCGTGGCACGAGCTCGGAAAGAAGCTGGCGCCCAAGGGCACTGGCGCCGTGCTGGCCTTCGAGTTGACCGGCGGCATCGAGGCGGGCAAGGCCTTCGTCAACGCGCTGACGCTGCACAGCCACGTCGCCAACATCGGTGACGTCCGGTCGCTGGTGATCCACCCCGCCTCGACGACGCACGCGCAGCTCTCCGTCGAGGAGCAGCTTGCGACCGGCGTGACGCCCGGCTTGGTGCGGCTCGCCGTCGGCATCGAGGGCATCGACGACATCCTCGCCGACCTGGAGCAGGGCTTCGCCGCGGCCAAGCCGTTCTCCGGGGTGCCGCAGACGGCGGTCTCCGTATGAGTGCGGCGAAGTGACGACCTTGGAGAGCCCTGCCACCACGACCCTGCCTGCAGAAGCCGAGCTCGGCGTGGTGAACATCGGCTCACTGACGCTGGAGCACGGGGCCGTCCTCGACGACGTCTCCATCGCCGTGCAGCGCTGGGGCGAACTCTCGCCGAACCGCGACAACGTCGTGATGGTGCTGCACGCGCTGACCGGTGATTCGCACATCACCGGACCGGCTGGCCCGGACCACCCCACCCCCGGATGGTGGGACGGGGTGGCCGGACCCGGTGCCCCCATCGATACCGACCACTGGTGCGCGATCTCCACCAACGTGCTGGGCGGCTGCCGCGGATCGACTGGACCGAGTTCGCTGGCTCCGGACGGAAAGCCCTGGGGTTCAAGGTTTCCCACGATTACCGTACGCGATCAGGTCACCGCCGACTTAGCGGCGCTCAAGGAGTTGGGCATCACTCAGGTCGCCGCGGTCGTAGGGGGATCCATGGGCGGCGCGCGGGCCTTGGAGTGGATCGTCGGCCACCCCGATACCGTGCGTGCGGCGTTGATCCTCGCAGTCGGCGCGCGGGCCACCGCCGACCAGATCGGCACGCAGAGCACGCAGGTATCCGCCATCAAGGCCGACCCGAATTGGCAGGGCGGCGACTACTACGAAAGCGGGCGGACACCACACGTCGGCATGGAGCTCGCGCGGCGCTTCGCACACCTCACCTACCGCGGCGAGGTCGAACTCGACGATCGGTTCGGAAACGACGTGCAAGGTGACGAGCAGCCCGCGACGGGTGGCCGGTACGCAGTGGAGAGCTATCTCGAGCATCAGGGCGACAAGCTCGCGGGTCGGTTCGACGCGGGCACGTACGTCGTGTTGACCGATGCATTGAGCAGCCACGACGTCGGTCGCGGACGCGGCGGGGTGCCAGCGGCATTGGCCGGCTGCACGGTGCCGGTGATCGTCGGCGGCATCACCTCCGACCGGCTGTATCCGCTGCGCCTTCAGGAGGAGCTGGCTGCCCTGCTGCCGACGTGTCCCGAACTCAACGTCGTCGAAACCCCGTACGGGCACGACGGCTTCCTCGTCGAGACCGAGGCCGTCGGCAAGCTCATCCGTCAAACGCTCGAGCTGGCGTCGCGGTGAGCGGCGCGGAGTCGCCGCAACGACAGCGGTCCCTGTCCTTCGGCGAGGAGGCGGCCGCCTACGAGCGCGGCAGGCCGTCGTACCCGCCGGAGGCCATCGACTGGTTGCTGCCGACGGGCGCCCGGGACGTACTCGACCTCGGTGCTGGCACCGGGAAGCTGACCATTCGGCTGGTCGAGCGAGGGCTCACCGTCGTCGCCGTCGACCCCATCCCCGAAATGCTCGAAGTGCTGAGCGGCTCGCTGCCGGACACCCCTGCGCTGCTCGGTACCGCCGAGGAGATCCCGTTGCCGGACAACAGCGTCGACTCGGTGCTCGTCGCGCAGGCCTGGCACTGGTTCGACCCCGAACGCGCCGTCAAGGAAGTTGCCCGGGTGCTGCGACCAGGCGGTCGGCTGGGCCTGTTGTGGAACACCCGCGACGAGCGGCTTGGCTGGGTCAAGGATCTCGGCCGCATCGTCGGCCACGAGGACGACCCGTTCAACCAGAAGGTAACGCTGCCCGCCCCGTTCACCGACGTCGAGCGCCACCAGATCGAATGGACGAGTTACCTTACGCCGCAAGCACTCATCGACTTGGTGGCATCGCGCAGTTACTGCATCACCTCGCCGACGGAGGTGCGGACCCGCACACTCGCTCAAGTCCGCGAACTGCTGGCCACGCATCCCGCGCTCGTCAACACCACCGGATTGGCGTTGCCCTACGTGACGGTGGGGGTCAGGGCCACGCTGGCCTGACCGCCTCACGTTGAGGTAGTGCTGGCGGCGACGAAGTACGAGTAGCCGTGACCCTGAGCGCTATCTGAACGGTGGGCTGCGTCGCACATAGTGGCCAAATTGTCCATTTCGGCTAGAATGTCCATGTGACCACCTTGAGCTTCCGCAACCGCGACGGCGAACTGGTCGACGTGCCGACCGTCGCGGCCACGCGTTTCAAGAACGAGTTCGGCGCGATCTTCGAGCAGGCTGCACTTGGCGGCGCCGTCGCGATCACCAAGCACAACACGCCCAAGGCGGTGCTGCTGTCATACGCCGAGTTCGAGGCGCTGACGCGGGCCAGTTCACCCGTGCTCGACGAGTTGACCGAAGAGTTCGACGCGCTACTGGCCCGGATGCAGACCCCAGGCGCCAAGTCCGGAATGGCCGCGGCATTCGATGCCACGCCCGAGCAGCTGAGCCGCGCCGCGGTCAAGGCGGCCCGGCCGAAGCGCCGCCGCTCCCAAGCTGAATGAGCCGGAAGGCCTCCCCGCGGCTGTACGTACTGGCCGGGGTCAACGGTGCGGGCAAGAGCAGCATCGGCGGTGCGATGATCCGTGCCGCGGGCAGCGACTACTACAACCCGGACGAAGCGGCGCGCGCGTTGATCGCCGCCAATCCTGGGCTCGAACAGGTGAAGGCCAACGCGGCCGCGTGGCGGCAGGGCAAGCGCCTGCTGGAGCGGGCCGTCGCCGAGCGGCTGGACTTCGCGTTCGAGACGACGCTCGGCGGCGGCACAATGACACGGATTCTGGCCGAGGCCGCAGCGGCCGGTTTCGAAGTGCGAATCTTCTACGTCGGGCTGGCTAGCCCGGAGCTCCACCTCGAGCGGGTGCGCAGACGGGTGAGTGCCGGCGGTCACGACATCCCGGAGGCCGACATCCGGCGGCGATGGCGGCACAGCCGGATGAACCTGGTGCGGTTGCTTCCGGTGCTGACGGAGTTGCGCGTGTACGACAACTCGGCAGCGGCCGACCCGGCCGCCGGTGATCCGCCGCGGCCCGTGCTCGTGCTGCACGTCGATCACGGCGAGCTCGTCGGCCCGCCGGAGCTTGCAACGACACCCACCTGGGCGCGCCCGATCGTCGCGGCGGCCCTCAAACTGAACTAGCCCGCCCGGGCGGGTCCGAACCAACGCTCAAGTGCTGCAATCAAGTTCGGCAGCTCAGCGGCGCCGACGCCATCGGACGCCCAAGCGACGTAACCGTCCGGCCGGATCAACATCGCCGCGGCGGGGCGGTCTGCCATGGTGCCAGTGACGACGTCCACCCGGTCGTGTTCCACCTCGAGCGTGCCGGACAGGTCGAGCAGCACCGGACGGGCGTCGTGCATCAGCTCGGCCACGCGGCGGCCGTCGTCGAGTACGAGGTCGGGAGCCAGCCGACCCGACAGCGGATGCGCGTCACCGACGACGTAGCGCACGTCCGAGCCCGCCAGCAGGTGGGCCATGTGGTCGCGAACTTGCGGCTTCTCCAGCAGCTCACCGAAAAGCGTTCGCATCGCATCGACTTCGGGCCCCGGCGCCATCAACGCCTGCTGCGTCAGCGACTGCATCATCACGCGCTCGCCGACGGGTCGGCGTTCGGACTCATAGGTGTCCAGTAGACCGGCGGGAGCCCAGCCATTCACTTCGGCGGCTAGCTTCCAGCCCAGGTTGACGGTGTCCTGCAGACCGAGATTGAGGCCGGGCCCACCCATCGGCGAGTGCACGTGTGCGGCGTCGCCGAGCAGCAGTACGTGGCCCGCCCGGTACGTCTCGGCCAGCCTGGTGTTGATTCCATCCATCCGGCGCATCGCGTGCGGACCCGGCCCTTGGGGGGCCTCGAACGGGAGCTCGACGCCGAGCACGCGCCTGGTGCTCTCGCGAAGGTCGTCGAGCGACATCGGAGCTGCGTCAGGCGCCAGGCGCCCGGGCTCGCTGATCGCGAACATCGTTCGCCCACCTGGGATCTGGAAGAAGACGTATCCGCCGCGCTCGAGCCGGTGGTGTCCCAATGGGAGCTTGCCGAACCCAGGCACCACGTATTCGCCATCTTCGGAACGAAGTTCATCGGAAAGGTGAACGTCGGCCATTCTGGTAACGCTGTCGGAGGTGCTGCCTGGGAAGTCGATGCCGACCGCCTTGCGGACCGCGCTGCGCCCGCCGTCGGCGCCGACCAGGAACTTGGCGTCGAGTTGGTAGCTCCGTTCGGGTGAGCTCACCGCGACGGTGACACCGTTCTGCGTCGCGTCGAGTCCGCTGAATTCATGCCCCCACCGGACGTCGACACCCAGGTCGCGGGCCCGCTTCTCGAGCAACCGCACGAGTCTCGGCTGTTGCAGCAGCAATGCGTGCATGGGGTTGTCGGCGACTCCGAGGAAGTTTGCCGTCATGCCCGCGAACCGCCACGCATACATCGGCGCGGGCGGGCCCTCGGCCCCACCGAAGGCGTGGTAGAGCCCACGCATGTCGAGCAGCCGGATCACCTGTCCGACAAGCCCGTTGGCCTTCGGCTCGGAGGTCGGTCCTGGCTCCTGGTCCAGTACGACGGGGCTCACGCCGGCCAGTGCAAGCTCGCACGCAAGCATCAGTCCGTTTGGTCCGGCCCCTGCGATGACGACGTCTTCAGACATGGCTGCTCCTCTTGCTGAGCTTGTTCGGCTCGGGTAGCCCCGCCGCAACCGCGGCCAGGCCCTGACGAAGGAGGGTCGTGATCGGTCGCGGCGGATCGGCCGTCGCGTAGGCATCCATCGCCGTCTCGACGACGGACCGCATGACGGCGGCCACCAATCGCGGATACATGTCGGCGACAGGGTCGGTGCCGGTGCGTTCTGCGATCGCGTCGACCCAGTCGTCGAAGAGTTCCTTGGTCAGCGCCGCACGGATTCCCGGCTCCAGCAACAGCTTCCGGAGGTCGACGAGTTGCTTGCGGGTGGGCAGGTTCTTGCCGACGCCTTCGCTCTCCAGCGGTTCGAGCAGCGCTTCGGTGATCGCAGCCCACAAGGGTTCGTCGCCGGGGCGCGCACGGAACAGCACGATGCTCCTGCGAATTCGGTCGAGCTGCCGGTACGCGATGGCCTCGTGCTTGCCTGCGAAGTAGTTGGTGAAGGTGCGCAGCGATACGCCCGCGCGATTGGCGATGTCCTCGCGGGTGACGTTGTCGAGGCCGACCTCGAAGGCCAACTCCATCGCGGCGTCGCTCAGGGCCCTGCGGGTATCGGCCTTCTTGCGTTCCCGCAGGCCGAGTACCTCAACATCGGTCACGACCCCACGATAACCAATTCTTGCCCAGTGAGCAAGATTGCCCAGTGGGCACCTTTCTGGGAGCCGCCTGAGGATTCATCACCGCGCCGACGCCCGACCCCCGGAACTAGCTCGTGCCCAGCGGGTCGATGGTCCACGCGATGTAGAGCATGGCCGCGCTGACCGAGGCCGTGGTGACGAAGTCGATGGCCCTCGACCGCACGACCAGCAGGCCGGCCCGATCGTCGGCCAGGGTCAGCCGCATCGCCGCCGCGATCCCCACGCCGATGGCCATCACCAACGCGCCGCGGCGCCAGTAGCCCGCGACCACGAGTCCGAACGCGACGAGCAAGACCAATCCCACCACCAGGATCGGCCACTGGCCCTTGAATACCTTGCGCGCGATTTCCCTTGGTGTCACGCCAGTTCGGCCGATCTGCTCTTCGCGCAAGCGCTCATCGCCATCATCTGCTCTTTGCGCAAGCGCTCATTGCCGCCTCGTCGAGCTCCACGACATTGGTCAGCAGGAAGGCCCGCGTCAACGGACCGACGCCGCCGGGGTTCGGCGACACGTGCCCCGCGATGTCCCACACGCCGGGGTGTACGTCGCCCACCAGCTTTCCGGCCTCGTCCCGACTGACCCCCACGTCGACCACCGCAGCGCCCGGCTTCACCATGTCGGCCGTCACGATGTACGGCACCCCGGCGCCTGCGACGATGATGTCGGCCTGACGACTCAGCTCGGCAAGGTTGCGAGTGCCCGTGTGGCACAACGTAACCGTCGCGTTCTCAGAACGCCGGGTAAGCAACAGCCCGATGGGCCTGCCCACTGTCACCCCTCGTCCGATCACGACGACATGAGCGCCTGCGATCGGCACGTCGAAGCGCCGCAGCAGGTGCACGATGCCCCGCGGCGTGCATGGCAGCGCGGCAGGCGTGCCCAGCACCAGCCTGCCCAGGTTCGTCGGATGGAGGCCGTCGGCGTCCTTCGCGGGATCGATGCGCTCCAGCGCCGCGTTCTCGTCGAGGTGCCTGGGCAGCGGCAGCTGCACGATGTAGCCGGTGCACTCGGGGTTGGCGTTGAGCTCGTCGATGGTCTCGTCGAGTGCGGCCTGGCTGACGTCGGCAGGCAGATCGCGCCGGATCGAGGTGATGCCCACCTTCGCGCAGTCGGCGTGCTTGCCGCGCACGTAGGCGTGCGATCCGGGATCGTCGCCAACCAACACGGTGCCTAGTCCCGGCGTTCGGCCGGCCGCGGTCAGCGCCGCCACCCGCTCCTTGAGGTCGACGAAGATCTCGTCGCGCGTGGCCTTGCCGTCCAAAGTGATCGCTCCCACGACACTCATTGTGGCAGGCTCCGATGTATGGACACGGCGATGAGCCCCTTGGGCGAAGAGCAGAATGCTCAGCCCAAAGTGTTCACCGATGTGTTTGGCGAGGCCAAGCTCGGCCCGGTGACATTGCGCAACCGCATCATCAAGGCGGCGACGTTCGAAGCGTCGACGCCGGATTCCCTGGTCACCGATGACCTGATCACCTACCACCGGCTCCCCGCCGCAGGCGGAATCGGCATGACGACGGTGGCCTACTGCGCCGTGTCGCCCGGCGGACGCACCGACGGTTGGCAGCTCTGGATGCGGCCGGAGGCAGTGCCAGGACTGCGTCGCCTGACCGACGCCATTCACGCAGAGGGCGCCGCCATCAGCGCCCAGATCGGCCACGCAGGGCCCGTCGCAAATGCCCGCACGAACAAGGCCAAGGCGTTCGCGCCGGTGCGGTTCTTCAATCCGCTGTCGATGCGGTTCGCCAAGAAGGCCTCGAGCCAGGACATCGACGACATCACGAAGGCGCACGCCAACGCCGCCCGCCTGGCCATCGAATCCGGCTTCGACGCCGTCGAGATCCACCTCGGCCACAACGACCTGGCGAGCTCGTTCCTCAGCCCGCTGATCAACCGGCGCACCGACGAATACGGCGGCTCGCTCTCCAACCGCGCCAAGGTGGCGCGCGGTCTGGTCACGGCCGTGCGGCAGGCCGTGGGCGACCGCATCGCCGTGACGGCGAAACTCAACATGTCCGACGGCGTGCGCGGTGGCATCTCGCTCGAGGAGTCACTGCAGACCGCGAAGTGGCTGGAGGAGGACGGCGGCCTCGACGCCCTCGAGCTCACGGCGGGCAGCTCGCTGCTGAACCCGCTGTATCTGTTCCGGGGCGACGCCCCGATCAAAGAGTTCGCAGGCGCGTTCAAGCCCCCGCTGCGCTGGGGCATCCGGATGACCGGCAAGAAGTTCCTACGCGAGTACCCCTACCGCGAGGCGTACCTGATCGACCAGGCCAAGCAGTTTCGCGCGGAACTCAAGATGCCGCTGATCTTGTTGGGCGGCATCACGAATCGCGAGACGATGGACCTCGCGATGGCCGAGGGCTTCGACTTCATTGCGATGGGCCGGGCGCTGCTCGCCGAACCCGATTTGATCAACCGCATCAAGGACGACGGCGCGGCCCACTCGGTGCGCTCGGCGTGCACGCACTGCAACAAGTGCATGGCCACCATCTACAGCCACACCCACTGCGTGGTCACGGGTTCTCCGGGCTAACTCGTCTGCCCGTCGCGACCGCATCGCCGCAACGGCCCGAACCCCCGGCACGGGCGCCGCCTGACCCGATAGAGTCAGACGCGATGACGCGACCCGCCCCGCCCGCGCTGACCGTCCAGTACGACGGGTCTGCCCGCACTTTCGCCCCAGGCAATGACGTCGTCGTCGGACGCGACCTTCGCGCCGACGTCCGCATCGCCCACCCGTTGATCTCCCGTGCGCACCTGATGCTGCGCTTCGATCAAGGCCGCTGGATGGCCGTCGACAACGGCAGCCTCAACGGCATGTTCGTCAACAATCAGCGCGTCCCGGCGGTTGACATCACCGACGGGCTCGGCCTGAACATCGGCAACCCCGACGGCCCGCGGCTGTCCTTCGAGGTCGGTCGCCACCAAGGATCGGCAGGCACGCCACCGCCGACCGCAGCGGTGCCAATCGCCCAACGGGCCAGCGCTTCGTTTCCGACGGCACCACCACCATCGGCCTACCCGCAGACGCCACCGCCGCAGTCCCGCAGCCAGCCGATGTACCCGTCGGCCCAGCAGCCCAGGTATCCGTCGGGCCCAACGCCGTCCGGGCCGAGCGGGTCCCAGAGCTACGCGCCGAGCGCCCCCCCGGGCTACCCGCCGCCAAGCGGACCCGCGCCGTATCACCCGCCGCCTACGTCCGGCGGCTATCCGGCGGCGTCCCCGTCGGCCACCGCCCTCGGTCCTTCTGCAGTGCCACGTCAGGCCGAAGGCAATCTCGCGACCAGCATGCTCAAGATCTTGCGGCCGGGCCGGGTGGAGACCCCGGCTGGCGGAATCAAGATCGGCCGTGCCACCGACAACGACATCGTCATCCCCGACGTGCTGGCCTCGCGCCACCACGCGACGCTGATCCCGAGCCCCGGCGGCACCGAGATCCGCGACCACAAGAGCATCAACGGCACGTTCGTCAACGGCCAGCGGGTCGACTCCGCGATGCTGCGCGAGGGCGACGTCGTCACGATCGGCAACATCGACCTCGTGTTCGCAGGCGGAACGCTGGCCAGGCGCAACGAGTCCGCGGCCGCCACCCGCACCGGTGGCCTCGACGTGTACGGCGTCACGTGGACCATCGAGGGCAACAAGACCCTGCTGGACAACATCTCGTTGGCGGCGCGTCCAGGCACGTTGACGGCCATCATCGGACCATCGGGTGCTGGCAAGTCGACGTTCGCCCGGCTAGTGGCCGGGTATACCCACCCGACGACTGGCAAGGTGTCGTTCGAAGGGCACGACGTCCACGCCGAGTACGCCTCGCTCCGCTCCCGAATCGGGATGGTGCCGCAGGACGACGTCGTGCACGGTCAGCTGACCGTCCGACAGGCGCTGATGTACGCGGCCGAGCTCCGGCTGCCTCCCGACACCAACAAGGCCGACCGCGAACAGGTCGTCAACGAGGTGCTCGAAGAACTCGAGATGACCAAGCACCTCGACACCCGCGTCGACAAGCTCTCGGGCGGTCAGCGCAAACGCGCCTCCGTCGCGCTCGAGCTGCTGACCGGCCCGTCGCTGCTGATCCTGGACGAGCCCACGTCGGGCCTGGACCCTGCGCTGGACCGTCAGGTCATGACGATGCTGCGCCAGTTGGCCGACGCAGGCCGTGTCGTGCTCGTCGTGACGCACTCGCTGACCTACCTCGACGTGTGCGACCAGGTGCTGTTGCTGGCGCCGGGCGGCAAGACCGCGTTCTCCGGGCCGCCGAGCCAAATCGGTCCGGAACTCGGCACCACCAACTGGGCCGACATCTTCAGTGCCGTCGCGGGTGATCCGGAGACCGCGAAGCGCAAGTACCTCGACCGGCACGGTCCCCCGCCACCCCCACCGGCTACCCAGGCCCCCCAGGACCTCGGCTCACCCGTTCACACCAGCGTGCTGAAACAGTTCTGGACCATCGGGCGCCGTCAGATGCGTCTCATCGTGTCCGATCGCGGCTACTTCATCTTCCTGGCACTGCTGCCGTTCATCATGGGCGTGCTGTCCCTGTCGGTGCCAGGCGCTACCGGTTTCGGTCCGCCGGACAAGCTCAGCGACGCACCCAACCAGCCGGGGCAGGTGCTGGTGCTGATGAACGTCGGCGCCATCTTCATGGGCACGGCGCTGACCATCCGCGACCTCATCGGCGAGCGCGCGATCTTCCTGCGCGAACAGGCGGTCGGGTTGTCGACCACCGCCTACCTGCTGGCCAAGGTCTGCATCTACTCGGTGTTCGCGATCGTGCAGTCCGGAATCGTCACGGCGATCACGCTCATCGGCGTCGGTCCGCCCAAGAATGGCGGGCTCATACTCGGCTCGTCCGAGACGGCCGCCACCATCGAACTCTTCGTCGGGATGGCCGCCGCTACGGTCTGTGCGGCGACGGTCGGTTTTGCGCTGTCGGCGTTGGCGAAGTCCAACGAGCAGATCATGCCGCTGCTCGTCGTCGCGATCATGTCGCAGTTGGTGTTCTCCGGCGGCATGATCCCGGTGACGGGTCGCATCCCGCTCGACCAGATGTCATGGGTCACCCCCGCCCGCTGGGGCTTCGCGGCGACGGCGTCGACGATCGGACTCACCGATCTGGTGAAGCCACCCATCATGCCCGACGACTCGCTCTGGAAGCACACGTCGGGAACCTACCTGCTCAACCTGGCGATGCTGGCCGCGCTGTCGATCTTCTATCTGAGCTTCGTGCGCTTCAAGATTCGACTCAAGGGCGGCTGAGCTTTCCTGCGTGAGCAGTCGCAAAAGCCCCTGAATCCCGGTATTTCAGGGGCTTTTGCGACTGCTCGGCCGAGCTAGCCGCCGTGAATGTCGAGCCCGTTCGCGGCCGCGAACGAGATCGCCTGGTCGATGTCGATCTTCGCCCCGCGCAGTGACGCCGTCGTCCAGAACGTCGGGTCGACCCGTGCGCCGCGCAGGTCCGCCTCGTCGAGCCGGACGTCCTGCGTGCGGGCGCCGCGCAGGTCCGCGCCCCGCAACACCGCCTTGCGCAGATCGGCACCGACGAGGCTCGCCTCGCGCAGTCGGCAGTCGGACAGGTCGACACTCCGGAGGTCGCAGCCGCCGAGTACCGCCAGCGACAGATCGACCTCGACCATGGTCACCGGCCGCACCCGACATTCGGTGAACACCGAGCCGAGCAGACTGCAGTGCCGAAAGACGCTGTGAAACAACGAGGTACGCCGAAACGTGCAGTTGCGGAACGCGGAGCCGACGTGTTCCGACTCGGACATGTTGACACCGCTGAAGTCGCATTCGGTGAACACCACGCGTTCGGTGCGCAAGCGGCTCAGATCTCCATCATCGACGGACCGAAAGTCCACGCCGGTGTACTCCCGGTCGAACCAAGCGCCGTCCTCGGTTTCGGTGTCGGTCACCGTCAACCGGGCAGCGAGCTGAGGTTCATCAACGCGTACTCCGTGACCGCGATCAGCGCGGCTCGCGCGGAATGTCGGTCGCGGGCATCGACGGTGACGACGGGAATTTCGTCGCGCAGTGCCAGCGCCTTGCGCACGGCCTGCGCCGGATACTTGGGGCTACCGTCGAATTCGTTGACCGCGACCAGGAAGGGCAGCCTGCGGGCCTCGAAGAAGTCGACGGCGGCGAAGCTGTCCTGGAGGCGGCGTACGTCGACGAGAATGATCGCGCCGATCGCGCCGCGGACCAGGTCGTCCCACATGAACCAGAAGCGACGCTGTCCCGGCGTGCCGAAGAGGTAGAGCACCAGGTCCTCGGCAAGCGTGATGCGACCGAAGTCCATCGCCACCGTCGTGGTGGTCTTCGCAGGGGTGGCCTCGAGTCCGTCATACCCCTCCGACGCCTCGGTGACGATGGCCTCCGTGCGGAGCGGCATGATCTCGGAGACCGCGCCAACGAACGTGGTCTTGCCGGCACCGAAGCCGCCGGAGATGACGATCTTGGTGGACGCGGTTCGCCGCTCAGAGTGCCCGTAGGCCACGCAGGGTCCTTCCTATGAGTTCGCGTCGTTCATCGGTGGTCGACGAGTCCCCGATGGTGTCGTGGACTTGCAGATAACCCTGTGCCACCAGATCACCGATCAACACGCGTGCTACCCCGAGCGGCAAGGATAGGCGAGCGGCGATCTCGGCGACCGAGGGACTCGCCACACCCAGGCCCAGAATCTTGGCGCGCACGTCGCTGCCCGGCCACCGCGGTGCGGGCCCGAACTCCAATGTCCTGATGGGAGCCTCGAGCGCAAGCTCGAGGGGAGGCTGAGTGCGGCCCGCCGTCAAGATGTACGGGCGCACCAGGCTGTGGGCTTCATCCCTCGATGTGCCCGCTTCCCATGCATCACGATGACCGTCCATCGGCGGCTCAAGAGGATTGCGCGGCACGCCGGCGGGCCGACTGAATGACAGTGCCCACCTGCTCGACCAATACCGCCATCTCGTAACCGATCTGGCCGATGTCGCAGGACCGGGTGGCCAGCGTCGCCAGGTTTGATCCGTCGCCGACGCGCATCAGGAGCAGGTACCCGTGCTCCATCTCGACGATCGACTGCATCACGTATCCACCGTCGAACAGTTGCGCGGCTCCGGTGGACAGGCTCGCCATGCCCGATGACACCGCCGCCAATTGATCTGCCCGCTCCATCGGCATGTGTTCACTGGCGGCCATCAGCAGGCCGTCGGCCGACACCAGGATGGCGTGTGACACCCCGGATACCTCGCGTGCGAACTTCGAGACCAGCCAGTCGAGTGATTCGCGTTGTGCCGAACGGGTCATTGTTGGTCTGTCTCCCTGCTTTCCTTCGCGCGAGTGCGGCCCGCATGCACGCCGCCGAAGTGCTCGCTGATGCTGCTGCGCACCGCCTCGGGGTCGCGTGACGGTGGCGCATTGGTGCCGGTGTCGGCGCGCTCGGCCTCCGCATCCCCGTTCCGGTGCCGTCCGTTGCCGTTGCCGTCCTTCGACGCTGCGTCAGCCGCGCCGGGCACCAGGCGCGCACCAGGCTCGCGCATCGGCAGCCCGTGTTCGGTGTGTTGCTCGACGGGTACGTCCTCGGCCGCGGCCGCCGCGGACCACCCGTGATCCCACACCGTCTGCCAGTCGAGGTCGGTGCTGTTGGCGAGTTCGATGGGATCGTCGATCAGCCACTCGGACAACATCTTGTTGAAGATGGAATTCGAGTCGGTGCTTCCCGACGGTTCACTTTCGGGGGCCTCCGCGCGCGTGGCGGCCGATTCGTTCGGCGCGGCACGTGGGCTCGGTGGCGGGGGCTGGCTCGGCACGCCGTTCATCGGCCGGCTTGGTACGCCATTGCTTGGCACGCCGTTGCTCGGCGAACTCGGCGGAGCGTATTGGTTGGGCACCTGGTGGCGCGATGCGAAGAACGCCGACGTGTCGCTTGGGCTCGGACCGGGGCGCTGAGGCTGCGGCGGTGGAGGCGGACCGGACGCCTCAGCAGGTGTCTGCGCGGGCATCGAGTCGGCGGGCCACTCGTCTTCGTCCGCCCAGTCCGACTCGGGTTCGACGACGGGCTCGGGAGGCAGCGACGGAATGCCCGATATGCCACTGGCCCCCGGATTGCGTTGCGGCAGAAGCGAAACCGGAATGTCGACGTGGCCGTTTCGGTACTCGGGTTCGGCGCCGTAGCCAGCCCCGTAGTCGGCTTCGTAATCGTCGTACTCGGAGTATTCGCCGCCGTTGTTCGAGTATTCGCCGTTGTTCGATTGCTCGTGGTCGAGCGCCAGCGCGGTCGTGATGCCCGCGTGGGCATCGGCGGGCACGGCGTAGTCCTGGACGGTGTCGTGGTAGCCACCCGACTGCTCAAGCAGGAGCCCCTCGGGGAGGAAGATCCCCGCGGTGGTGCCCGAATTCGGTTCGCCCGAAACGGTGCTGCGCAGCCGAACGATGAGGCCATGCTGAGCCGCAAGTCGACCGACGACGAACAGACCCATATGCCTGGCCGTGTAGGGGTTGACCTCGCCACCTGACTGCAGTCGGACGTTGGCCACCCGGAGGTCGGAGTCCGTCATGCCCAGGCCGATGTCGCTGACCTCGAAGACCAGCCCGCCATTGCCGGTGTGTACTGCCGAGACCCGCACCTGGGAGATCGGTGGCGAGTACCGCAGCGCGTTGTCCAAGATCTCGGCCAGCAGGTGCACGAGGTCACCGGCCACGGCGCCGAGCACCTCGCTGTCGGGCACACTCGCGGTGACGATGCGCGCGTAGTCCTCGACCTCGGAGGCCGCCGCATTGATGATCGCGGCGACCGGGACGGGGTCGGCCTGCTCGCGCGGAACCTTGGAGCCTGCGAGCACCATCAGGTTGGCGCCGTTGCGCCGCATCCGCGCGGCCAGGTGATCGAGTCGGAAGAGGCTCTCGAGCCGCTGAGGGTCTTCTTCGTCGCGTTCCAGTCCGTCGATGAGCGTCAGCTGCTGATCCACCAGCGAGCGGTTGCGCCTCGACAACGTCTCGAACATGTCGTCGACCTGCATCTGGAGGTTGACCTGCTCCCCCGCCAGCAACACCGCCTGCTCGTGGAGCTCATCGACCGCATGCGCGACCTGACCGATCTCCTCGCTGCTGTGGACGGGCAACGGCTGCACTGGCCCCGGCGCGCCACCGGCGCGCACGCGTTCGAGTTCCCGCGCCAGGTCTTCGTGAGCGACCTTGAGCGCGCCGTCACGGAGCCTGCGCAGCGGGCGGACGAGCGAGCGGGCCACCAACGTCACGATGAGGAGCGCGATCAGGATGGCGGCTCCGACGATGGCGGAGTCGCGGATGGCCTCCGAGCGCTTCACGGACGCTCGATCGGCGACGTTTGCGGCTACGGCTGACTTCGTCGAGTCGATGAGCTTGAGCGCGATTCCATTGGTGGTCTGAATCGACTGACTGAGTTCGGGGTTGTTGACCAGCGGAACCGTGGGATCGGACATCATGCCCATCCGCGTGACGAACTCGGCCTGCAGCTTCTGCGCTTCGGGCGAACCGACGCCGAGCACCTGGGCCATGCCGAACAGCGTCGACGGTTCGGTGCCCGCCACGGTGATCATCGACGTGCGCAGCTCGGGCTCGGGCAGCTCGGCGCCGAGGTTCACCAACAACTGCTGCATCATCATCTGCCCGCGGGCGCCCATGGCCCGGCTGAGCCCCTGCGTCTCGGCCCGGATCTGCTCGTCCTCGACGCGGACCGATCCGGTGACCACGTCTTCGGCCGTCAACAAGATCGGCGTATAGGTGGTGATTCGGTCACGCAGCGTGATGCTGTTGGCCGTGACCTTGTCCAAAAGCGCCTGGCCGCCGTCAAGCAGCGCGGTGACGCCCTTGGCCACGTCGGGGAGGACGTTGGTGTCGGCCAGGTGCCGTTGCAGGTTCTGCTTGCTCGAGTCGAACGCTGCCAGGGCCGACTGTGGGTCGCCGCCGGTCGAGTTGGCGAGCATGGCGCCTTCAAGCGCCGACGCGTATTCATTGACCGCGGGAACCATGCCGGCGCGATCCGCAGCGAGCTTCAGGTCGGCGGCATCGGTCCAACCCGAGTAGACGCGCAAACCGCCGAATGCACCCGCCAAAAGCAGTGGTACCAAAACGATGGCAAAGACTTTCCAGCGCACCGGCCAATTGCTCATCGACAACCTCGACGGGCGCTTCACCGGCTGTGCCAGATTGCTCTCGAATTCGGCTTCGGCAGCGACGTGAGGTTGCTGCCCGAACGCCGTCATAGCGGCCCAGCCGAGCTAGCGCCCGCTGGTCCGCATTTCACTAGTCGTGCGTCGTTCATAAGGCTTCCTGCTGCTCTTTTGCCAAGGTTCGGCAGGCACCGGAAGATCAGCCCGCCTGGCAATTGGTGAAGTATGCCAGCGATGCGGATGTGTTTCCACAATTCTTACTGAACAGACAGAGTTCGTGACCGGGCCGTTGCGGACTCGTGTGCTAAGCGAGCAAATGTTGTCGCGTGACTGAGATCATCGTCGAATGTTCCGGGTCATGTTCAACTCGCCACGTATCGCACCCAACACCGGCAATGCGATCAGGACGGTCGCGGCGACGGGTTGTGAATTGCATCTGGTCGAGCCGCTGGGCTTCGACCTTTCCGAGCCCAAGCTGCGGCGGGCGGGGCTGGACTACCACGACCTGGCGTCGGTCACGGTTCACGCGGATCTGGCGGCGGCCTGGGATGCGCTGAGCCCGGCCAGAGTGTTCGCCTTCACCGCCCACGCCGAAGCGTTCTTCTCCGACGTCGCCTACCTTCCCGGTGACGTGTTGATGTTCGGTCCGGAACCCACCGGACTGGATGCGGCGACGTTGGCCGATCCGCACGTGACGGCGCAGGTGCGCATTCCGATGCTCGCAGCCCGACGGTCGCTGAACCTGTCCAACGCCGCCGCGGTGGCCGTGTACGAGGCGTGGCGCCAGCAGGGCTTCTCCGGCGCCGTCTAGCCGTCACTCCGCCTACATCACGTCGTCCAGCCAGTCGAACATCGTCTGGTGTGCGCGTCCCATGGCGCCGACGTGGCAGTGCTCCCCTGCACCTTCGTCCTCGCGGAGGGTGACCAGCGTCGTCTTGGAGTTGACCATCGCCTCGGCGGCGCGGGCCGCCTCGCCCTTGTGCAGTGGCCCGAGGCGAACTGCCGCCAGACACCGATCTCGAGCTATCGATGGACCTACTCGCCGGTCCGGTCTACTGGCGGCTCGCAGTGATGCAATTGCCGGTCGACGACGACTACTGCCACCGACTGGCCACCGCATTGCGGCAGCCTTCACCATTCTCTGATTCACCAGCTATTCCAGTGACTCACCTGTTCGGCGGGCAACCGCTTGGCCGGCTTGAAGTCAGTGCCCTTGGTGTAGGCGATCGGGAACAGGCCGCCCTGGGAGTACTTGTCGAACGGGATGCCGAGGACTTCCGCGGCCTGCTTCTCGCCGTCGCCGATCAGGTGCAGCGTCGTCCACGCAGAGCCGAGGCCGCGGGAACGCAGCGCCAGCATGAAGCTCCAGGCCGCGGGGAGCAGCGACCCCCAGAATCCGGCGCTCATCCCTGCGGGCGCACCGTCGGGTCTGCCCGCGAGGCACGGGATCAGCATGACGGGAACCTCGTGCAGGTGGTCGTTGAGGTACTTCGCAGAGTCGGCCACCAGTGGCGTGCGCTCGTCGCGACTGTCGCCGTAGGTGGGCTTCGGCTGGTCGAGGTAGGGCGTCGCCGCCGTGCGGTAGATGTCGGCGAGCGCCTTCTTCTTGTCGGCGTCGTCGACGAAGACGAACTGCCAGCCCTGCGCGTTGGATCCCGTCGGCGCCTGCAACGCCAACTCGAGACACTCCATCACGATCTCCCGCGGCACCGGCTTCTCGAGGTCGAGGCGTTTGCGGACCGAACGGGTGGTGGTGAGGAGTTCATCGATGGACAGGTCCAGAGTCGGCGAAGTCGTCATAGCCGGAGACTACATTCGCGAGCATGAGCACCGAACTGACCACAGAAGTGACCGACCGCCTGAACTCCGACCACTACGGCTGGCTCACCACCGTCGCCAAGTCCGGTCAACCGGTGCCACGGCTCGTCTGGTTCTACTTCGACGGCACCGCGCTGTTCGTCTACACGATGCCGGGCGCCGCGAAGGTCGCCCACGTCAACCGCCATCCACAGGTCAGCCTGAACCTGGATTCCGACGGCAACGGCGGTGGCATCGTCGTCATCGGCGGCGAGGCCACCATCGACGCCGAGGGCGCGGACTGCCGCGAGGATGGACCGTATTGGGCCAAGTTCGCGGAGCTGTCCGACAGGTTCGGGCTGACGGACTCGATGGGCCACTTCAGCACGCGCCTGCGGATCAGCATCGACAAGGTGTGGGGCACTCCGACGGACGGCTAGCAGTTGGTCCCTCGTCCGAATGAAAGAAGGCCCTCCCCCGGGGATGTTCGGGGAGGGCCTTCCGTCTGTGGGGCCTAGCGCTGCGTCAGGCCGGCAATGTGCTGCGGGCCGTGGTGGTTGTGCCAGCCGGGCTGCTGCGTCGGTGCCGGCTTGGCGTAGGTGCCGGGGCTGTAGGAGTAGCCGGGGCCGGTCGGGGCGGTCGCGGCGGCGTTGGCGGTGCCGGCCAGTCCGAGTGCGGCGCCGCCGATGATGCCGGCGGAGATGATCGGGAGGGCGAGCAGGCGGGTGTTCTTGGTCATTTCTTCAATCCTTCTGTCTGGGTGGGCTTTTCGTTTTCTCGGCCGGTGTGTTCCGGTGATGAGATAACTATGTCGCGAATCCAGCAGGACGTCTGTCGGGTGACCGGTGGAGACACCGGATGAACCTCGTGTCCACCGATCGGGGGATAGCAGGTTTCGCGAGTTCTACATCAGCGTCGTGAAATCATCCGCGGGAACAACCGAGGTGTAGAACTCGCGAGCGCTACTGGAAGTCGCGCGAGCGCGAGGCCACCTTCATGTCGATGGGACTCATCCGGTCGGCAACCACGGTGACCGCACCCGTCGCGTTCTGCACGATTCCGCGAATCACCAACGCCGACGCCGTCTGCGCCAGCTTGCGATGACGCGCCCAGACGCCCCGTGAGCACATCACGTTGACCATGCCGGTCTCGTCCTCGAGGTTCATGAACGTCACGCCCTGCGCGGTGGCAGGCCGCTGCCGATGCGTCACCGCCCCTGCGACCAGCACCCGCGTGCCGTCCGGCACCGTCAACAGCCGGTCGGCGGGCACCACACCCAGCAGATCCAGCTGCTCCCGCAGGAACTGGGTGGGATAGCTGTCCGGCGAGACGCCGGTGGCCCAGACGTCGGCGGCCGCCAACTCCAACTCCGTCATGCCGGGCAGCGCGGGCACGTGCGAGGACGAACCAACGCCGGGCAGCCGGTCCGGGCGCTGGCTCGCGGCGGCCCCCGCGGCCCACAGCGCCTCCCGACGGGCTGTCCCGAAACAACCCAGTGCGCCCGCGGTGGCCAGTGCCTCGGTCTGCGGTACGGAGAGTTGCACGCGGCCTGCCAATTCGAGCAGCTCCGCGAAAGGTCCATTGGCCCTTCGGTCTTCGACGATCCGCTCGGCCAACTCGTCGCCGATGTGCCGGACAGAGCCCAGTCCCAATCGAACCTGAGTACCGAGTTCCTCTAAGGTGGCGTGCGCCAGGCTGGCGTTCACATCCGGCCCGTGGACGGCGACGCCGTGCCGACGGGCGTCGGCTACCAGCGACTGCGGCGAGTAGAAACCCATGGGTTGTGCGCGCAGCAGGGCGGCACAGAACACCGCCGGATGATGCAGCTTGAACCACGACGAGTAGAACACCAGCGAAGCGAACGACAGCGAATGGCTCTCCGGGAAGCCAAAGTTGGCGAAGGCTTCCAGCTTCTCGTAGATCCGGTCGGCCACCTCGTCGGTGATGCCGTGCCGTGCGCGCATGCCGTCGTAGAACCGGCCGCGCAGCCCGCGCATCTTCTCGGTGGACCGCTTGGAGCCCATCGCCCGGCGCAGCTGGTCGGCCTCCGCGGCGGAGAACCCAGCACAGTCGACGGCCAGCTGCATGAGCTGCTCCTGAAAGAGCGGCACCCCCAGCGTCTTCCGCAGCGCCGCTTCCATCGACGGGTGCTCGTAGGTGACGGGCTCCAAACCGTTGCGCCGCTTGATGTAGGGGTGCACCGATCCGCCCTGGATGGGCCCAGGCCGGATCAGGGCCACCTCGACCACCAGGTCGTAGAACACCCGCGGCTTGAGCCTGGGCAGCGTCGCCATCTGTGCGCGCGACTCCACCTGGAACACCCCGACCGAGTCGGCGCGCTGCAACATCTCGTAGACCGCAGGCTCACTCAGGTCGAGCTTGGCCAGGTCGACGTCGATGCCCTTGTGCTCGGCGATCAGGTCGATGGCGTAGTGCAGCGCCGAGAGCATGCCAAGCCCGAGCAGGTCGAACTTCACCAAACCGATTGCCGCACAGTCATCCTTGTCCCACTGCAGCACGCTGCGTTTTTCCATGCGTGCCCATTCCACCGGACAGACGTCGGCGATGGGCCGGTCGCATATCACCATGCCCCCGGAGTGGATGCCCATGTGCCGCGGCAGATTCTTGATCTGCATCGCCAGGTCGATCACTGCCTCAGGGACGTCCTCGACGTCGGGCGAGTCGGCCAGCCCGTTCCACCGGCTGAGCTGCTTGCTCCATGCGTCCTGCTGGCCCTGGGAGAAGCCGAGTGCGCGAGCCATGTCGCGGACCGCACTGCGCCCCCGGTACGTGATGACGTTGGCGACCTGCGCGGCATAGTCACGGCCGTAGCGGTCGTAGACGTACTGAATCGCCTGCTCCCGCTGGTCCGATTCGATGTCGACGTCGATGTCGGGTGGTCCGTCACGAGCTGGGGACAGGAACCGCTCGAACAACAACTCGTTGGAGATCGGGTCGACGTGGGTGACGCCAAGCGCGTAACAGACCGCCGAATTGGCCGCCGATCCCCTGCCCTGGGCCAGGATGCCGTTGTCGCGGCAGAACCGCGTGATGTCGTGAACCACCAGGAAGTAGCCCGGAAAGTTCAGTTGGCCAATGATCTTCAGTTCGTGCTCGAGCTGAGCGTAGGCCTGCGGGGCCTGCTCCGGCGGTCCGTACCGATTGCGCGCGCCGGTCATCACCAGGTGCCGCAGCCAACTGCCCTCGGTGTGTCCGGCAGGTACGTCGAACGGCGGTAGCTGCGGGGCGATGAGGGCCAGGCCGAAGGCGCACTGCTCACCCAGTTCGGCTGCGGCCGTCACCACCTCGGGGCAGTGCGAGAACACCCTGGCCAGCTCGTCCCCCGACCGCAGGTGCGAACCACCAAGCGGGGCAAGCCAACCGGCCGCCTCGTCCATCGAGTTACGGGCCCGGATGGCCCCCATGGCCATGGCCAACCGGCCGCGGGACGGTTCGGCGAAGTGCGCGGCAGTGGTGGCGACGACGCTCAGACCGAAGCGTGGCGCCAGCGCGGCCAGCGCGGCGTTGGCCTCGTCGTCGAGCGGATGGCCGTGATGGGTCAACTCGATGCTGACCCGGTCGGGACCGAAGCGATCCACTAGGTCCGCCAGCGCCGTCCCGGCCGCTTCCGGCCCACCAGCTGAAAGTGCTTGTCGCACATGACCCTTGCGGCATCCGGTGAGGATTTGCCAATGCCCGCCCGCGGCCTCGGTCAACGCGTCGTAGTCGTAGCGCGGCTTGCCCTTCTCGCCTCCGGCCAGATGCGCCGACGAGATCTGACGGGACAGTCGTCGGTAGCCCTCCGGGCCGCGGGCAAGTACCAGCAGATGCGGCCCTGGCGGATCGGGATCTTCGGTGCGTGGCTTGTTGCCCAGCGACAGCTCGGCGCCGAATACCGTCGCGATGTCCAACTCCTTGGCGGCCTCGGCGAACCGCACCACCCCGTAGAGCCCATCGTGGTCGGTCAGCGCGATGGCGCGCAGCTCGAGCCGGGCCGCCTCCTCGACCAGTTCCTCGGGCGTGCTCGCGCCGTCGAGGAAGCTGTACGCCGAATGGGCATGCAGTTCGGCGTACGGCGTCGAGGTGTGAGCCGAGCCGCTCCGCTTCTGCTCCGGCGGCTCATAGCTTCCGCGTTTGCGCGACCAAGCCGGACTGTCGCCGCCATCGGCGTCCGGCTCGGGCAGCCGCTCACCCGCCCGCCGCGGCTTGCCGGCGAGCACGCGCTCCAACTCGCCCCAACTCGGCGGTCCGCTGTGCCAACCCACCCAACAAGACTAATCGAACATGCGTTCGAAGGCCACCGGCAAGAAAAAAGGGGCCTCGGCCCCTTTCCACTCTCAACATATAGCGCACCCGGGGGCTTGTGGCAAGACCCCGGTGATGCCGCATACTCGCTGGCCGGAAAGCCGCCAGCTGGGCAAAGCCCGAGAAACAGGAGATGTGAATGGCAGTGACCGATACCGACGTGATCATCGTGGGCGCCGCGCCGACCGGCCTGACACTGGCTCGCGAACTCCGCTTGGCCGGGGTGCGAACACTGGTCCTGGAGCGACTTCCGGAGCCCAGAGCCGTTGCGAAGGCCGGCGGGCTCGGCGGGCAGATGCTGGAGATGCTGCACTACCGGGGCGTGCTCGAGCGCTTCGAGGCGGCCAGCGGCCTGCCCCGCCCGGCGCCCCGCTTCCCCTTCGGCGGGTTGCACGTCGACCTCACCCAACTCGTCGAGCCCCCGATGCAGGCGCTGCGGCTGCCTCAACCACGAATGGAAAGCCTGCTCGAGGAACTCGCGACCGAACTGGGCGCCGAGGTCCGCCGCGGGCAAGAGGTGGTGGGGCTCAGTCAGGATCAAGCAGGGGTGACCGTCGACGCACGAGGGCCACAGGGGCCGTACCGGGTGAGCGCGCAATTCCTGGTGGGCTGCGACGGCGTGCGCAGCCGGATCCGCGAGCTGGCAGGCATCGCCTTCCCTGGCACCACCTATCCGGAGGTCAACCGGCTCGGCACGTTCACGATGCCGGATTCGTTGACGCTGCTCGACGACGGCGACTACGAGGTACCCGGCCTTGGTCGGCTCCGTTGGGGCTACACCCAGACGGAAACCGGTGTGTTCGCGATAAGTTCCTACACCCCAAACGATCTGGGCGTCTACACCAGCGAAGAGGAAGCGGTGACCTACGACGACGACAAGCCGATGACCGTCCCCGAATTCGAGGACAGCATCCGCCGCGTCCTCGGGGCGAGCCTCCCCTTGGGAGAGCCAACTCGGTTGACGCGCTTCACTTTTGGCGCCCGTCAGGTCGACCGCTACCGGGCCGGGCGGATCCTGGTGGCAGGCGACGCCGCCCATCAGTTTCCCTCCGGGGGCGTCGCGGTCAGCGCGGCCATGCTCGACTCCGTCAACCTGGCATGGAAGCTCGCGGCCGAGCTCGCTGGCTGGGCGCCGGCCGGGCTGCTCGACACGTATCACGAGGAACGCCAGCTCGCTGGCGCGCGGACGTTGTTGCACACCCAGGCCCAGGTGGCATTGCGGCGCGGACTCGACTCGGCCGCCGACGCGCTTCGGGAAGTCTTCTCCGAACTGCTAGCCGATGAGCAAACTCGGCGCCGCATCGGCGCCTTCATCGCCGGATCCGACATCCGGTATCCCATGCCCGGCGCCAACCCGCATGCCTTGGCAGGCACCTTCGCACCCGACCTGACCCTGCACACCGACCGCGGCACGACCAGAGTCGCGGACCTCATGCATACGGCGCGTCCCGTATTCCTCGACGTCGCAGACCGCAAGAATCTCCGCGAGCTCGCCGGAAGCTGGCGGCATCGCGTCGACATCCACACGGCCACAACCGATCACCGACCAGCCGACGCCATCCTGATCCGCCCGGACGCGTACGTCGCCTGGGCCGCAGGCGTCGACGAGCCCGACGACACCGCGGCACCCGCGTTGAGCGAAGCGCTCTCCCACTGGTTCGGCTCACCCAGCTGACGTCGCCGTCAATCCTCTACGATGCCCTCACCCATGGAAGGACGGCGAATGGCGTCGACAGTCGCATACATGGGCCAGACTTCGTCCATGCCCGCCGCAATGCTCCGCACCCTTGGCGCCCTTTGCGCGCTCATCCTCGCCACGACCCTGATCGCCGCACCGGCATCGGCAGCTTCACAGGACGTCACGATCACGTTCGTCCGGCACGGCGAATCCGAAGGCAACACCAGCGGACTGATCGACACGACGGTTCCCGGGCCGCCCCTCACGGCGCTCGGCGAGCAGCAGGCCAAGGCCGTCGCCCAGAAGTTGAGCCACGCCAAGCACGACGGCGTGTACGCGTCGACGATGATCCGGTCGCAGCAGACCGCGCAGTACCTGGCCGACGCGATCGGTGAACCGGTCGTCGTGCTCCCCGGCCTCCGCGAGATCGAGGCGGGCGACTTCGAAGGTCAGCCGGAAAAGAACGCCTTCGATGGCTATCTACAGCCGCTCCAAAAGTGGCTGCAGGGCGACCGCTCGGCGCGCATCCCGGGTTCGGTCGACGGCGACGAATTCGATTCACGCTTCGACGTCGCGGTCGACACCATCTACCGCAGCGGACAGCGGGAGCCAGTCGCGTACTCGCACGGTGCCGCGATCGCGATGTGGACGATGATGAACGTCGAAAATCCCCAGCTCGACCTAGTCCAGACCCATCCCCTGCCAAACACCGGCATCGTCGTAGTGAGGGGCAACCCCACCGACGGCTGGCGGCTGCTCGACTGGGACGGCGTCAAGATCGACTGAGCTCGGCCCGCGAGACTGCGATGAGTTCCGCGCCAGGTTCTGGTCAACACAACACAACGACTCCACGCTTCAGGAGGAACCAATGCCCGAGCAGACCGCCACCGCGTCCACCCGACCCCCGGTCGTCGACCAGGACACCTGGCGCACCGCCGTCGATGACCTCCGCCGACGCGAGAAGGCCGCCACCCGCGAGCTCGACGCGATCGCCGCCCAGCGCCGCAGGTTGCCGATGGTCGAGCTGCCCGACTACACCCTGGCCGGTCCCGATGGTCCCGTCAGCTTGGCCGACGTCTTCGACGGCCGCTCACAGCTCATCGTCTACAACCACATGTGGTTTCCCGATGCGGAATGGCAGTGCGGCGGCTGCACGGGATTCACCTCTCAGTTCACCCGGCTGGACTTCCTGGACAACTACGACGCCCGGTTCGTCATCGTCACCAACGGTCCGATCGACGAGGCGCTGGCCTATAAGGCCAAGGTCGGCAACAAGATGGACTGGTACTCGTCGTCGGAGAGTTCTTTCGGCGCCGATGTCGGGGCCGGACCCGGCCACGGATTCGCCGTCAACGTCTTCCTGCGAGCCGGCGACGCCGTCTATCGCACGTGGCATACCGACGGCCGCGGCACCGAACAACTCAGCCACAGCTTCGCGTTGATCGACCTGCTGCCGTGGGGTCGCCAAGAGGAGTGGCAGGACTCGCCGCAAGGCTGGCCGCAGTCACCGACCTACTCGAATTGGCTCGATTCCCCCGATATCGCACGGCTCTACGGTTCGGCCGGAGACGTCCGATGACCGCTCCCCTCGTCGAGTGCTATGTCGTCACGCGAACCATCGCCGCCACCCCGGCCGAGATCTTCGCCGTGCTGGCCGATCCGACTCGCCACAAGGACACCGAACCCGGCGATTGGGTCCGCGACGCGGTCGACCCCGACCCGATCACCCGGGCAGGCCAGATGTTCGCGATGAACATGTACCTGGAGCAGATCGGTGGCGACTACGTGATGCACAACCTGGTCACCGACTTCGAGCCGAACCGCACCATCGCCTGGCTGCCGGGGCAACTGGACGAATCGAGTCAACACGAGCCCGGCGGGTGGACCTGGCGCTATGACCTCGCCCCCAGCGGATCGAGCACCGACGTCCGGCTCACCTACGACTGGAGCGGGACCGTGCAGGCGTTCCGCGACACCATTGGCGTACCGGTTTTCGACGCGGACTTCATCGAGGCGTCACTGGCGACACTCGACCGCACCGTGACGGGACGCTAGCTCGGCTCGGTGCGTTCAGGTCGGCGGCGGATGATGGCCACATGACGCAAAGACTCGACGGCACGGTGGCATTGGTGACGGGTGCCAGCAGCGGCATCGGCGAGGCCACGGCGCTGGCCCTCGCCGCGCAGGGAGCGTCCGTCGCAGTACTGGCCAGGAGACGCGACCGACTCGACGACCTCGAGGCGCGCATCGAAGCCGCGGGCGGGACGGCACTCGCCGTCGAGGCCGACGTGTCCGATCAGCAGCAGGCCTCTGACGCGGTGAATCACGTTGCGGCCAAACTCGGTCGGCTCGACACCGTCGTCAACAACGCCGGACTCATGCGCATCGGCCCTGCCGCCGAGGCCGACCTGGCGGACTGGGACCAGATGCTTTCGGTCAACGTGGCCGGATTGCTCTACGTGACGCGCGCGAGCCTGCCGCATCTCGTTGCGGCGGCGGCAGATTCGCCACGCGGGGTCGCCGACGTGGTCAACATCAGCTCCACCGGGGGCCGGGTGGCCAGGCCCGGCACCGCGGTGTACTCGCTGACGAAGTTCGGCATCGGCGCGTTCTCCGAAGCGATCCGGCAGGAACTGCTCGGACAGCGGGTTCGCGTCAGCCTCGTGGAGCCAGGCACGGTACAGACGGAGATCACCGACCACCTCCCCGAGGCCGACCGCGAGGCGCTCGACCGCCGCAACGAGGGCATGGTGAAGCTCGAGCCCGTCGACATCGCCGACGCCGTCACGTTCATCGTCACGCGCGACCGCCGCGTCGCGGTCAACGAGATCCTGGTGCGCGCTGCCGAGCAGACCTGGTAGTCAGTCCACGAACTCCGCGGTGCCGTCGTCGAGCACCAGCCGGGAGTTCGATCCGTCGGCCTCTGCGGCCTCGGTGCGGAACACCGCGTGGCCCGGTTCGGTCCGCCAGACCGACGTCGTCAGCGTCTCGCCTGGGAAGACCGGTGACGTGAACCGCGCTCCGACGGCCCGGATCTTGGTGGCGTCGCCCCCGCCGAGCTCGGCCACCAACACGCGGCCCGCGACGCCATAGGTGCACAGCCCGTGCAGGATCGGCTTCGGGAACCCGGCGAGGTTCTGCGCGAACCACGGATCGCTGTGCAACGGGTTGCGGTCACCCGACAACCGGTAGATGAGCGGCTGGTCCTCGGTGGTGCCCAGCGCCACCTTCGCATCCGGCTCGCGGTCGGGGTAAGTCGGCGCAACGGGACGTTCGCCCTGCTGGCCGCCGAACCCGCCCTCGCCGCGGATGACCGCCGTCGACACCGTCTCGGCGATCAGCTCGCCCGTGTCGGGGTCGGTGCCCGTGCCCTTCAGCACCAGAATGGCGTTCTTGCCCTCGCCCTTGTCCTGAATGTCGAAGACCTCCGAGGACACGCTGAGCTTGCCTGCCGGCGGAAGCGGTTTGTACAGCCGGATCTGCTGGGAGCCGTGCAGCAACATCGCCCAGTTGAAGCTGCCGACCTCGGCGGCAGCACCCCAGGCCGGGCAGGCGATGACGGCGTACGTCGGCAGTACCTGCTGCTCGATGTCGTGGCTGTTCTCGGTGGTGAAGGCGAGCTCCTGGGTACCCGCGCCGACGCCGAGTGCGTACAGCAGGGTCTCTCGGTCGGTCCACTCGAACGGTTGCGCCGCGGTCCTGGCACCGATGGCATTGGGGTCGATCGGCATTGGGGCTCCCTCAAGTCGTCAGCTGGCTGTGTCGCACGGACTGGGGCGAGCGAAGCGACGGGAAAGACGATAGCGGCCGCAGCGTAGCCGGCTTCGATCAGGTCACACCTTGTTGACAGCGCCGGCGGGCCGGCAAGTTGACGTAGCCCGCGCACGGGGCGACCATGGCTCGCATGCGTTATGTCGTTACCGGCGGTACCGGGTTCATTGGTCGCCGCGTCGTGTCCGAACTACTGGGCCGGCGCGGCCCTGACGACGAACCGTCCGAGGTCTGGGTGCTGGTGCGCCGAGCCTCGCTGGCGCGGTTCGAACAGCTTGCTTCCGAGTGGGGCGAGCGCGCCAAACCACTGGTCGGGGACCTGACGGCGCCCGAGCTGGGGCTCACCGAGCAAGTCCTCGCCGAGCTGGGGGCCGTCGACCACGTGGTCCACTGCGCCGCGATCTACGACATCACCGCCGACGACGAAGCCCAACGCGCGGCCAACGTCGACGGCACTCGGGCCGTGATCGAGCTCGCGTTGCGGCTGGACGCCACGCTGCACCACGTGTCGTCGATCGCGGTGGCAGGCAGTTTTCCCGGCGAGTACACCGAGCAGGACTTCGACGTCGCGCAGGAATTGCCGACGCCGTACCACCAGACCAAGTTCGAGGCCGAACTACTCGTGCGGTCGAAGCCGGGGTTGCGCTACCGGGTCTATCGACCCGCCGTAGTCGTCGGAGACTCCAGGACGGGCGAGATGGACAAGGTCGACGGGCCCTACTACTTCTTCGGGATTCTGGCGAAGCTGGCGTGGTTGCCGAAGTTCACGCCCATCGTGCTACCAGACACCGGGCGTACCAACATCGTTCCGGTGGACTACGTAGTCGAAGCGCTCGCCGAACTGATCCACGTCGACGGACGCGACGGCCAGACGTTCCACCTCACCGCACCGAAGTCGATTGGGTTGCGCGGCATCTACCGCGGGGTCGCAAAGGCCGCCGGGCTGCCGCCGTTGCGGGGCTCGCTGCCCGCCTCGACCGCCGCACCGTTCCTGAAGGCCACCGGGCGGGCGAAGGTACTGCGCAACATGGCGGCCACCCAACTCGGCATCCCCGCCGAGATTCTCGACGTCGTCGACCTGGCGCCCACGTTCACCTTCGACAACGCGGTCGACGCGTTGCAGGGCAAGGGCATCAGCGTGCCCGAGTTCGCCTCGTACGCACCGAAGTTGTGGCGCTACTGGGCCGAACATCTGGATCCCGACCGGGCGCGCCGTGACGATTCGACCGGACCGCTGGTTGGCCGCCACGTCATCATCACCGGCGCCTCCAGTGGCATCGGGCGCGCCTCCGCGATTGCGGTCGCCGAGCGCGGAGCCGTGGTCTTCGCATTGGCCCGCAACGCCGAGGCGCTCGACGACCTGGTTGCCGAGATACGCGAATTCGGGGGTGCGGCTTACGCATTCACGTGCGACGTGACCGATTCGGCGTCGGTGGATCACACCGTCAAGGACATCCTCGGCCAGTTCGGGCACGTCGACTACCTGGTCAACAATGCGGGCCGGTCGATCCGCAGGTCGGTCTCCGCGTCCACCGATCGGCTGCACGACTACGAACGCGTGATGGCGGTGAACTACTTTGGTTCGGTGCGCATGGTGCTGGCTCTGCTGCCGCACTGGCGTGAACGCCGGTTCGGACACGTGGTGAACGTGTCCAGCGCGGGGGTGCAGGCAAGCAGCCCGAAGTACAGCGCCTACATCCCCAGCAAGGCCGCGCTCGACGCGTTCTCCGAGGTGGTGGGCACCGAGACGCTGTCCGACCACATCACCTTCACCAGCATCCACATGCCGCTGGTGAAGACTCCGATGATCGCGCCGTCGCGCAGGCTCAACCCCATGCCCGCGATCAGCCCCGAGCACGCGGCGGCCATGGTGGTGCGCGGCCTGGTGGAGAAACCCGCGCGGATCGACACTCCAGTCGGCACGCTGGCCGACGTCGGGATGTACTTCACGCCGAAGCTGTCCCGACGCGTCCTGCACCAGATCTATCTGGGTTACCCCGATTCGGCGGCGGCCCGCGGAGTCGAGCCCGCACCAGCTTCCACCCAGCAGGCACCGACCCGTCAGCCCAAGCGCCCTGCGCGTTCGGCCGCGGCGAGGCTCCGCGTTCCGCGGCCCATCAAACGGGCCGTTCGACTGGTTCCCGGCGTGCACTGGTAATCCTTAGCGCATGCCCGAACCCCTGCCGGTCTTCGCCGACGTCGACACCGGCGTGGACGACGCGATGGCGCTCGCCTATCTGCTGGCCAGTCACGACGCCGAATTGGTGGGACTGGCGTCGACCGCGGGCAACGTTCCCGTCGACCAGGTCTGCGCCAACAACCTGAACCTGCTTGCCCTCTGCGGCGCCTCGGAAATTCCGGTGTCCAGGGGCTCCGAGCATCCATTGAACTCGGCGCTGCGCACCGCCGAGGACACCCACGGTCCGCAGGGGCTCGGCTATGCGGTGCTGCCGGATGCGGGTGGTGAACTCACTTCGTACGACGCCGCCGAGGCGTGGGTGCGGGCGGCGCACGAGTACCCCGGCGAGCTGATCGGGCTGGTCACCGGCCCGCTCACCAACCTGGCCCTGGCGCTGCGCGAAGAGCCCGCACTGCCCAGGTTGCTGCGGCGGCTGGTGATCATGGGCGGGGCGTTCGACTACGGCGGGAACACCACCCCCGTGGCCGAGTGGAACATCTCCGTCGACCCCGAGGCAGCCGCGGAGGTCTTCGCGGTGTGGGGTGCGGCGTGGGGGCTTCCGGTGCTGGGGGTCCCCCCGCGTGCGGGCGAGAGCGAAGCGACCCGGGAATATGCCCAGCAGCCTACGCACCTGCCAATCGTCTTGGGGCTCAACCTCACCGAGCGCGCGGCGATGACGCCGCCGATCTTGAGCCGGCTGGCGGCTGCGGCCGGTTCCGCGACGACGCCGATGAGCGTGCTCGACGAAAGGGGCGTCAGGTCGGCGGCGGCCAACCCGCTGATCCGCGCACTCGAGGACGCCATGCGGTTCTACTTCGAGTTCCACTTCGATCAGGGTGAGGGATATCTGGCCCACCTGCACGATCCGCTGGCCGCAGCCGTCGCGCTCGATCCCGATCTGGTGCGCTACCGGCAGGCGACCGTCGACGTCGAACTGACCGGCACCCTGACGCGCGGCATGACGGTGGCCGACTGGCGGGGACACTGGGGCCGACAACCCAACGCGCACATCGGAGTCGAGACGAACCCCGACGCCTTCTTCGACCGCTTCATCGCGCGGGTGGGCCCTTTCGCCGCGAGCCTGACATGAGCCGACTCAGTCGTCGACGACGGTGAGCGCGACGTCGACGTTGCCCCGGGTGGCGTTCGAGTAGGGGCACACCTGGTGCGCCTTCTCGGTCAGTCGTTGCGCCGAGTCGTGGTCGAGGTTGGGCAAGCTGACCTCCAACTCGACCGCAAGCCCGAATCCGCCGTTGTCGAGCTGCCCGAGTGAAACTCGAGCTCCCACTGCGGAATCCGAGACGTCGGCCTTCTCCGCTCGAGCGACGAGCCGCAACGCCGAGTGGAAGCACGCCGCGTAGCCGATCGCGAAGAGCTGTTCGGGGTTGGTGCCGTTCCCGCTGCCGCCCAACTCTGGTGGGGTGGCGAGGTCGAGGTCGAGCTTGCCGTCGGAAGTGCGGCCGTGGCCGTCGCGGCCCTCGCCCGTGGTCAGTGCCTCTGCCGTGTAGAGCGTCTTCACGTGGATTCCCTTCGTGATGATGCGGTGAGCGCATCGGTGAGTTGACGGACTGCATCGCGCAGGTCCGTGGCTTGGCGCTCGGACATCCCGGTCGCGGAGAACAACTCCGCTGGAATGCACTGAGCGGTTTCCTCGAGCCGGCGCCCGGCCGGAGTGAGCGTGACTTCGACGAGCCGTTCGTCGTCCGTTGACCGCTCACGGCGTACGAATCCGTTGGCCTCCAGCCGTTTCAGCAGCGGCGACAGCGTGCCCGAGTCGAGCCGTAGGCGCTCGCCGAGCCTGCGTACGGTGACAGGCTCGTCCTCCCACAACACCAGGAGCACCAGGTACTGCGGGTAGGTGAGCTTGAGCTCGGCCAGGATCGGCCGGTACGCCGCAGTCATCGCCCGGGACGCCGAATAGAGGGCGAAGCAGAGCTGGCTGTCGATGACGATCGCTGCCATGCGGAGAACTATAGTCCACAATTTAATTGTGCACAATTCAATTCTGTAATTGCCTACTCGTACACCCCCTCGAGGTACCACCTGCGCTGCCGATAGCACAGCAGCAACGCCCGGCCGCCAGTCCGATCATCACCGTCGAGCAGCACCTGCGCCCTTGCCGTCCGCCCATACTTGACTAAACCAGCTCCCCGGGTCGCTTCGCTCCCACCCTCCGGAACCGCTGGATCCCACCACCTTTCGTCGACCGGCCACGGCCCAGCCCACCAACTCAACTCACCAGAACGGTCGGACGGAGTGGAGCCCGCCAGCCGGGCCGGAGCGGCGGAGAAGAGCCCCCGACTGGTCACTCGTACCGGGTTGCCGTCGGCGTCGAGCAGGTCGACGGGATCGTCGAGCAGCACGGTCGGAGCAGGCTCGGGCAGCTGGCCAGGCCATGGCTGGCTCGGATCGGCCCGCGGCACTGGCTCGTCGCCAAGGGGCGTGAAGGTGATGCGCTCGGCAGGCCCACGTCCGCCACTGAGCACCGGCACCTGAACCGCCTCCTGGCCGAGCAGGCCCTGGACCCGCACCAAGGCCCGCCGGGCACGCAGCCGGTCGTCGTCCCCTGACGAGCCCCACAGCGGCAGCTGCAGCGCAGCGGCCGACACCACCTCCACCGGATGCAGGCTCAGCGTGGTGATGGGTGCAGTCGGGCCCCCATGACTCCCCGGTCGCTCCGCTCTCCCCCGCTGACCCGCCCCGCGCCTGTTCAGCCAGCCGTCGAGCTGCCAGCGCACCCGATCAGCCGTGGCGTCCTCGGTCAGCGGCTCGGCACAGCGCCAAACCCTTTGCAGTTCTTCACCGTTGGCGGTGACGGCGTGAATGGCGAGCCGGGTGCAGCCCACCCCGGCCGACTCCAAACTACGGTGCAGTTCCCCGGCCAGCGACCGCCCTGCAAAGGCCGCGGCGTCGACCCGGTCCACCGGCGGGTCGCAGCTCATCACGGCGTCGAGCTCCCGCGGCGGTTCCCGCCCCGACGGCCCACGGGCCGGTTCGCCACGGGCGAAGCGGTGAGCGACGATCGCATCGGCTCCGAACCGGGACGCCACGTCCGTGCTCGACAGCGCGGCGAACTGGCCAATGGTTCGGATACCCATGCGCCACAACAAGTCCGCCAGGTCTTCTCGTCCGGGAGCGGCCAGGCTGGGTTCTCCTGCCAGCTGCCGGATCGACAGCGCGGCCAGGAAGGACGCGTCCCCTCCCGACTCGACGATGCGTCCCGCGCGAGCGGCGAACACTGCGGTGGGCAGCTGGTCGGCAATGCCGACCTGACATTCGACCCCGGCCGCAGCCACCGCGTCGACGAGCCGCTCGGCGGCGAGGAGTTCCGACCCGAAATAGCGGGCCGCCCCGCGCACCGACAACACCATCAGCCCCGACCGCAGTAGTTCGGTCCGCGGCACCACCTCGTCTACTGCGGCCGTCACGGCCTCGAAGTGGCGGGCGTCGCGCGCCGGGTCGGCGGTGACGACGTGCAACTGGGGACAACGCGCCTGAGCCTCCCTGCGCCGCAACCCCCGCCGCACTCCGGCCGAACGCGCGGCGGCCGAACACGCCACGACGCGATTGGCCAGCGTGACCGCTACGGGGGCGGTCGCGGGCAATCCGGCCGCGACGGCTGCCGCCACCGCAGGCCAATCCATGCACCAGATGGCCAGCACCCTGGCCGCGTCGGATCGGCCGGACACGTCATTCGCCAACCGCGCGAACGGGACGGGCGAGCCTGCCCCGCGCCCGCATGTCCAAACGCACCCGGCTGATCCGTCCACAGCCGGGGGTGGGCGGATCGGCCCCCGCGCCGGCCAGCTCGTAACCACAGACCCGCGCGTCAAGCCAAGCGGACGCTCCCGGCCAGTCGCCCTCGGTGACCAGCAAGGTGCAGCCCTTCTGGCGGGCTCGCGCCGTCACCGCCCTCGCCCGAGTCGGCGGTACCGACCGTCCACCCAGGCCGAGCACGACCAACTCCAGCCCGTCCATCAGGACGGCGGCCACCTCGACCGGATCCGTCCCTGGATCGGGGATGACCGCCAGCCGACTCAGATCCGCCCCCATCTCGACGGCCGCAAGCAGACCCACGTCGGGTTGGCCGACGATGGCCGCGTGCCCACCCGCCGCCGTGACGGCGGCAACCAGTCGCAGCGACAACGACCGGGCCCCCGACAGCACCGCCACCGCACCCCGGGGCAATGCGCCCGGAAGCGATTCCGCCAGCATTTCTGGGAGTAGCAGCAAATTTTCCGAGTCGGGCAGCGGCGTGTTCGAGGGTGCCGAAGAGGACGCTGCGCGCCATGGCGAGCCCACCGATCCGGACGTTTTCCCGGACATCCCGGCCATCTTCCGGCGAAGGTGTTCTAGCTGCTCAGCGCGGTTTGACCGATCTTGATCCAGGTTCATGACTACGGTCACAGCAGCACCTCCCGCACCATCTGAATCAACATTCAATTCGAACATTTGTTCGACACCTTGAGTAAACACTCGCCCTCCGACAACCGTCAAGCGGAAACCCGCACCGGCACCTCGGCTGCGCCTACAGCGGAATGACCGTGCGCTGGCCTGGGCATTGAGCTAAAGTTCCGATCACCGGAACCCACTTCGGAATGGGACTGGTGTACGACCCTCGGCACGGGCGTGCTGAATCGCATGCGATTCACCGGAGGTCACGTTTTCGTTACTCGGGGATAGTTAGGACTCAACCATGAGGTCAAATCGTCTGGTTCGTCGCGTCGCGGCGGCCGTGGGCGGTACTGCAATCGTCGCGATGATCGGTCTCACCGCGGCCTGCGGTGGCGGACAGAAGGCGCCCGAATCGACTACTCCGACCACGACTTCCCCATCGGTGTCACCCACGGAGAAGTCGATCAACCCCACCGGCGGCAATCTGTTCACGCCTCCTGTCAAGGCACCGCCGGCGCCGACCGCCATTCCTGGCACTCACCGCAACTGACGTCGTGCTGTCCCGGGAGTCCGAGCGACTCCCGGGACACCGCGAAATCGTTCGACTGAGATGGTTTGGCAACCGTCCTCGACCGTGACCACACCCGGTCGACGTACCACCCCGTGGCATTGGCTACTGCTCGCCCTGATCACGGCTACGGTCCTGGTACTCGCATCAGACCTGCATGTCACCCGGCACCAGGACGGGCCCGCTGAAATCAGCGGACCATTCGCGTCGTTGCTTGCCGCCTCAACAGATCTCGGCCCGTCGCATGACGAGCACATTCAGCTCACCGCGACGCTGAAGGACAGCACCGCGCCCGTCGCGCTGATGGGCTGGGCGGACAAGCAGAACATGTCGGTGCATTGGCGGCCCGGCGACGACTGGGCCATCGTCGAAGGCGCCTCGAATGCCGTGGCGAACGCCTTCGACGTCGAGGTACATGACTATCGCGGCAAGCGCGGCCAGGAGTTCTACGCGTCTCCCCAACAGCCCGAGGTACCCACGCAACTGCGTGGCGAGGTCGCCGAACTTGGTCGAATCCTCAGCTACACACCGCATCACACCTCACGGCCGCCGATCCTGCCGTTGGAGGTACCGGATCGCGGGCTGAGCCCCGACGCACTGCTGACGACCTACAACGCCGCGCAACTCGTCAAGAACGGCTTCACGGGCAAGGGCCAGACGATCGTGATCTTCGCGTTCAACGGCTACGCCCAGTCCGACCTCGACACGTTCGCGACGACGTTCGGGCTGCCCAAGTTCACCCCCACCCTCGTCGGCGACCAACTACCCGAGCCCTACGGCGAGACCACGATGGATCTCGAAGTGGCGCATGCGATTGCGCCAGATGCAAAGAAGGTCGTCGTCAATGCGCGTCCGACCGTGGAGGGTGACGGCGCCTACGTGAAGATCGGCAAGATGTTGGAGGACACCGAGCGCCAGTTCCCCGGCTCGGTCTGGAACTTCTCAATCGGCTGGGGATGCGACAAGCTGGTCACCGCGGCCGATCTCGCTCCCGTGCGTTCCGCACTGGCGGACGCTCACGAAAGCGGAACGACGGCGTTCGATGCCAGCGGCGACCTGGCCGGCCTGGAGTGCAAGGGCGGAGACGACTGGGACTCCCCACCCGGCCCATCGGACGTCGGGCTGGACTCGGTGGCCTCACTTCCCGAGATGACCAGCGTGGGCGGCACCACCTTGTCCACCGACGCCTCGGGCGACTGGCTCTCCGAGCAGGCCTGGTTCGACGTTCCCCTGTCTCAAGGCACCGGCGGCGGAGTCTCGGCGCTGTTCGACCTGCCGTGGTGGCAGCAAGTGGCCGCGAGAAATGGTGCGGTCAAAGGGAATACGCGCAAGCGGCTGACCCCCGACATCGCAGCCGTCGCCGACCCGTTCACCGGAGTGAAGATCGTGCTCGACGGGCAGACCGTCGTCGGCGGCGGCACGTCGCAGTCGGCGCCCATCTGGGCAGGGCTGACCGCAGTGATGAACCAGTACATGATCGCCAACGGTGGCCACGCCATCGGTGACATCAACCCGCTGCTGTACCGAATCGCCGCCGGCGCCCCGCTGCCCGCCTTTCGCGACGTGACACTCGGCGGCAACGCAGTCGACACGGCCGGCCCGGGCTACGACCTCGTCAGCGGACTCGGTACGCCCGACGTCGACAACCTGGTCCGCAACCTCCTCGTATTCCAGAGAACGAGCGCATGAGCACTGACGACACCGAATCCGGATCGACGGACGACAGCCGCCCCACCATGGAGTGTTCGGTGTGCGAAATGGACGTGCCCGAAGGCGAATTCTGCGGCTGGTGCGGGAGCCAGCTGCACGAACACGACCGAAGCGGCCCAAAGTGGTTGCGGATCAGGTCGTTCAGTGCATCCGCCGGCGAACACCTGTTGACGCCGAACATAGTCAGCTCCCTGTTCCCCAGCTTGCCCGCCCGCTCGCGACTGGCCTTCCTGCTCGGGTTGGGGCTGCTACTGGCCGCACTGATCGCCGCGACGCTGTTTCGGCTGCCCGCCGCGTTGATCACCGTCGCCGCACTGGGATTGCCACTGCTGTTTCTGATCTACCTGCAAGAGGCCGACATATACCGCGACGTCCCCGCGAGCACCCTGGTGATCACCGCTGGTCTGGGCATCGGCCTCGGCGTCGGCTGGGTGCTGTTGACCGGGGCCGCCGTCGCCCGTTCGTACGGCGTCCCACTGGGCGCAGGCATCTCAGGGGAGCGCATCCTGCGCGACGGACTTGGGGTGCCCGTTGGCGGCATGCTGCTGATGCTCATCCCCGCCGGATTGGTACGACTGTTCCGAGCCGGACCGCGAGAGTCCTTGGACGGCTTCGCCATCGGTGCACTCGGTGCGCTGATGTTCACCGGTGCTGCGACGCTCACCCGGCTGGCTCCTCAGTTCGCCACCGGCATGATCGCGAGCGCACGGCCGATGCGCGGGCTGATGGTCGAAGCGGGCATCCGAGGAATCGCGGTGCCACTCACCGCCGCATGCGTTGGCGGACTCATGGGTGCCGCACTCTGGTTCACCCGACCGCCCAACAAGAAGGGCCAGGGGCGCAACTACATTCGACTGGTTCTTGCCCTCATGGCGTTCGCGGTGATCGCGATATATGCCGGGCTCGGGCTCATCGACGTCGCAGGGGTTCCTGAACTCCTGCAGCTGGCGGTGCACCTCACGATCGCGACCATCGCAGTGCTGGCGCTGCGGGTCGGACTACATCTGGCGCTACTGCACGAGGCGCACGACGAGGTGAACCAGGACGAGCCGATACTGTGCCCGCACTGCGGCCACGTCGTCCCGGACATGGCGTTCTGCGTGGCGTGCGGAGCCGCCACCCACGCAGCCTCACGGTCATCACGCCAGGCGCGCCGTGACGTCAGGCCGGTGCGCGTCGAGCCGGACTCGGAGGCCGCGCCGTGACCACCACCGTGCCCGGCTACTCCTGGTACGCAGGCACTTACACGGCCCCGGCCCTGCCGAAGACGTCGCGCCGACATCTGGCCGTGGTCTGGGTGCTCGCCATCGCCGTCGTCGCCGCGGGACTTGTCACGCTGTCGGGGGCCCTGGAGAAGCCGTCGGCCCGCTACATCTGCCCACCCGACTGTGGTCGCCCGCCCATGGGCCAGCCAGTCTCGGCCAATCCTCGGTTCACCTCCGCAGACGGCGCCTTCTCGGTCTCCTATCCAGCCGCCGGGGCCGCCTACCAGGTCACCACCACAGCGGACGGTGTCACCGCCAACCTCCTTGCGGGTGACGGCGGCACCATGCGGTTGTTCAGCGAACCTGCGGCAGGACGCACGCCCAAGGAGATCGCCACCGCGCTCGTCGCGAAGACCTTTCCCGACACCAAGACCGCCTACGAGATCCCAAACGCCATGGTGGGCTACCAACCGGGGTACGGGTTGGTCGCCGACTGCTGGCCGCAGGGCGCGACGGCGAGCTATGCCCGGATGCGGGTGATCGTGTTGGTCGCGGTGAAGAACGACCTCGCGCTCGTCGCCGGAGCGGTCGGGCCCTTCCACGAATTCGGGCCCGACTTTGGCTCAGGCAAGCCGTCAGCGGCGAACCTCCAGCTCGCGCTCGACCTCGGCAAATACGTCAACAGCTTCTCCTGGCGCGGGGACCCGCTGCGCTGACCTGGCACTATCCGTGACCTGATACACCCATGGACCAATGGTGACATTGACAAATGTCATCATTTGCTGATGTACTCACGTCGTGCCTAGCCACACCAGCCCATTGAGGGGCTCCGTCCGATCCCGGGTTGCGGCCACCGCGAGCACCCTGACCCTGCGACAGCTGAGCGCGATGCTCCCACCGGAGCGGGCGTGGGGCTTGTGGGCGTCGCGACAAATCGTCGCGCGCATCATGGACGCCTTCGGTCCATCGTTGGCCGGGACCCGCGTCGAACCGGTCGACGTGCGCATGGCCGACGGTCGCCGCGTGGTTGGGGAATGGGTGAGCGGCCCCGAGGTCACGGGCGGAGGGCTGGAGCGAAGCGACCCGGGAAATGGATCCGGAGGGCTGGAGCGAAGCGACCCGGGAAATGTAGCAGCAGGGCAGGCCATCTACTTCCTGCACGGCAGCGGCTTCGCGCTCTGCTCACCGCGGACCCACCGGAGGCTCACCGCCTGGCTGTCCCGCCTTACCAGGCTGCCCGTGTTCTGCCTCGACTACCGCTTGGCACCCGAACACCGCTTCCCGACAGCCGCGGTCGACGTGCGCTCCGGATGGGACTGGCTGTGCACCGAACGCGGCCTTACCCCGGATCGGATCTTCGTGGCGGGCGACTCCGCAGGTGGGCATCTCGCGGTCGACCTGCTGCTGCAACCCGACGTCGTCCATCCAGCGGGCATGGCGCTGTTCTCCCCGTTGGTGGACTTGACGTTCACGCTCTCGCGCACCCGGGAAGCATTGCGCCGCGACCCGGCGATCCGTTCGGCTGATGCGGCCCGGCTCGTCAAGTTGTACTGCGCCGGAACGGATGTCACTCATCCTCGGCTCACCCTCGACATCGCTGGCGGGCGGACGATGCCGCCGACGCTGATCCAGGCGGGTGGCGGCGAGATGCTGGTCGGTGACGCCCGCAAGCTCGCCGCCGACATCACGACGGCGGGCGGCAACTGTGAGTTGCAGGTCTGGCCCGACCAGGTGCACGTGTTCCAGGCGCTGCCGCGGCTGACCCCGGATGCCGTCCCCGCGATGCGACAGGCTGCATCGTTCATTGCAGAGGCAGTGAGCATCAACACAATTCATGAAATCGCGGGGTAAACCTGATGGGCATCTTCGGATCATCGGACAAGCGCAGCCGCGAGGCCGCCGCCGTCATTACCGGGGCAGGCAGCGGCATCGGCAAGGCCTTCGCCATCGAACTCGCCAAACGCGGCGGCCGGGTGGTGTGCAGTGACGTCGACGAAGCATCCGCCAACGCCACGGCTGACGCGATCGGCACGGCAGGCGGCGAGGCGACGGCCCTGCGCTGTGACGTATCCCGGATCGACGACCTCCAACTGCTGGCCAAGGAGGCGCAGGCCTGGTTCGGCGGGCCGCCGAGCCTGGTGATCAACAACGCCGGAGTGGGTGCGGGCGGGACGGCCATCGGCGAGGCCGACCTCGACGACTGGAACTGGGTGCTCGGCGTAAACCTGTGGGGTCCGATCCACGGCTGCCACGTCTTCGCGCCAATCCTGCGCGAGGCGGGCCGGCCGGCCGGAATCATCAACGTCGCGTCGGCTGCCGCGTTCGGCGCCGCACCCGGCATGGCGGCCTACAACGTCAGCAAGGCAGGGGTGCTGTCACTGTCGGAGACGCTGGCCGCAGAGCTGTCGGGCACCGGAATCAATGTGACGGTGCTGTGCCCGACCTTCGTCAAGACCAATATCGTTGAAGCCGGACGCATTACCCAGCAGTCCACTCAACTGGCCGACCGGCTGATGCGCTGGACGGGCTTCTCCCCCGAGCGCGTGGCCCGCACGTGTCTGGACACCAACGACCGCGGCGGCCTGTACTGCATGCCGCAACCCGATGCTCGAATCGGCTGGGGCATCAAACGTTTCACCCCTACGGTGTACACGCGCACCGTCGGACTCACCAATCGGCTCACGAACTCCTAGGAGGCTGCGATGGCGATCGACATGGACGCGATGCTGGCGAAGATCAAGGACCGCCAGTGGGCGCTCGCCGACATCGACTGGGACGCACCGGGAGCCGAGACGATAAGCGACGAGTTCCTGCCAAAGCTGAAGGCGTTCATGGCCGACCTGTGCTGGATCGAGAACGTCGGTGCACGCGGGTTCGCCGCCCTGGCCAAGAAGGCTCCGACGCCGACGCTGGCAGAGATCTACCGATACTTCCACGCCGAGGAACAGCGGCATGCGAACGCCGAACTGGCGTTGATGAAGCGCTGGGGCATGCTCGAGGACGGTGAAATGCCGGAGCCCAACGTCAACATCCGCTTGGCCATCGAATGGCTGGACCGCTACTCAGACGACATGTCGTTGTCCGTGCTGGGCACCGTGATCCCGATGCTGGAAGTCGCGCTGGACGGGGCGCTGCTGAAGTTCCTGCTCGACGAGGTCGACGACCCGGTGTGCCACCAGGTGTTCGAGAAGATCAACAACGACGAATCCCGGCACATCGCCGTCGATTTCGAAGTGCTGAACATGATCGGAGGGGGCAAGGCCCGCAAATTGGCGGTCGACTTCGTCGGCAGCATCGCCACCCCGGGACTGATCATCGGCGCGATCATGTACGTGCCGCTGCTCAACCGGATGCGCAACAACATCGTCGACATGGGCCTGGAACCCGAGCGGCTGTACAAGGCGATGATGCGGTTCAAGGAGCTCGGCGGCCGAGCCGAATACACCTGGCGGGTACCGACATATCAAGTGCTCAAGCTGCACGCACGCATGGTGGTGAACTCGCGAAATCCCTACCACTGGGTGGCGAACCCCGCCGTGTGGGCGTCGGATCGCTACCCCAAGGCACTGCTCAAGCCGATCCCGACGTGGTTCAAGGAACTCACCCACGAGCCGGCGGCGTGACCATGGCCGACCACGTATACGACACGCTCATCGTCGGCACCGGTTTCACCGGCATCGGCGCCGCCATCAAACTCACGCAGGCGGGCGTCGACGACATCGTGCTCGTCGAGCGCGACCACCGCGTCGGCGGCACGTGGCGGGACAACACGTATCCCGGCGCGGCGTGCGACATCCCGTCGCTGCTGTACTCGTTCTCGTTCGCCAAGAACCCGACCTGGTCGCGCGCCTACTCCCCCGCCGATGAGATCTGTCGACACATCGAGGGCATGGTCGACGAGTTCGACCTGCGCCGGCGCATCCAGTTCGGAGTCGAAGTCAACGGCCTGGCCTTCGACGGGGGCGAGGGCGTGTGGACGGTGTCCACCACCGGTCGCAAGCGCTTCCGCGCGCGGACCGTGGTGCTTGCCTCCGGCCCGCTGCCTGACCACAAGCTGCCCGACATCCGTGGCATCGACACGTACGAAGGCAAGGTGATCCACAGCGCCCACTGGGACCACGACTACGACTTCACCGGTAAGCGGGTGGCCGTCGTCGGCACCGGCGCGAGCGCCGTTCAGATCGTGCCGGAGCTGGTGAAGCAGGCCGAGTTCGTGAAGGTCTACCAGCGCACGCCCGGCTGGGTAATGCCCCGCCTGGACTTCCCAACGCCCGACCGGGCGCAGAAGCTGTTCGCCAAAGTCCCGGCCGCACAACACATTGCCCGTCAGCTGCTGTTCTGGGGCCACGAGGCAAGCGCCACGGCCCTGGTGTGGAACTCGCCGCTGACCGGACTGGTCGCCCGGTTGAGCAAGGCCCATCTGCACCGGCAGGTGAAGGACCCGTGGCTGCGACGTCAACTCACTCCGGACTTCACCCCTGGGTGCAAGCGCATGCTCATTTCTAGCGACTACTACCCCGCGCTCCAGCGGGACAACTGCAAACTCATCGACTGGCCCATCGCGACCATCAGCCCAGTGGGGATCCGCACCAGCGACGGCATCGAACACCACCTCGATGCGATCGTGTTCGCCACCGGGTACGACGTCCACCTGAACGGCCCGCCCTACCCGGTCACCGGACTTGGCGGACGCTCGCTTGCCGACGAATGGACCGGCGGCGCACAGGCTTACAAGAGCATCAACGCCAACGGCTACCCGAACCTGTTCTTCATGACGGGACCGAACTCCGGACCTGGTCACAACTCACTGCTGGTCTTCGTCGAGGGACAGCTCAAGTACGCCGTTTCTGGCATCACCACGATTCTGAAGGACAACCTTCGGTATCTGGACGTCCGCGCGGACGTGCAGCAGCGCCACAACGCGCGCATTCAGCAGCGCCTGACCAAGACCACCTGGATGAGCGGCTGCAGCAGCTGGTACCTCACCGCCGACGGCTTCAACGCATCGATGTACCCGGGATTCGCCACCCAGTATCTTCGACAGATGCAGGACTTCCGATTCGAGGACTACGAGGCAGTCGTCCGCGTCGACTCCCACAGTGGCGATGCCCTCACGTCGTCCGCCTGAGATGTCGTCGGCCAAGCAGGAGCGCCAGCAGGCCGGCGCGATATCGAACATCCTCTATGGGCTTCGGCGCGCGCCCAGGCAGATTCGCCGCGGGTCGCGTGACGTCATCGAGAACGCGGTGTCGCAGCTGTTCGATGCTGCGGTGCAACCACACGGCGTCGCGGCGTCCGGCGAATACCGCATCGAGGAGCTGGCCCGGCTAGGGGGCACCACCACCCGGAACATCCGGGTCTACCGGGATCGAGGGCTGCTCCATCCGCCGCTGCGGGTGGGTCGGATCGCGCTGTTCAACGACACCCACCTGACGCGGCTTCGGCTCGTCACCTCACTGCTCGACCGTGGCTACAACATCGCCCACGTGCACGAGATGCTCAGCGCGTGGGAGCAGGGCAAGAACCTGGGCGACATGCTCGGGCTCGAGTCCGCCATCGCGGGCAGTTGGGCCACCGAGAAGCCCGAACGGATGAGCGTGTCCGACGCCAAGCGGCTGATCGACGACGACGCGGGCTTCGAGCGCATGATCGGGTTGGGGGTCGTCCGACTCGAAGACGGCGTGGCCGTCATCGTGCGCCCCAAGCTCATCGAGGCGTTCAACGAGATCCGCCAGTACGGGATCAGCATCGACAAGCTCGTCGACATTCACGAACAAGTCACTCCGCTGATCGACGAGATCAGCGGAATCCTGGTGCGCGCAGGCGTCAAGCATGTCGTCGACCGCATCAACCCTGGCGCGGCATTGCCGCCAGATACCGAAGTGGCCGAACTGATTACGATGCTGGTGCGTTTTCGCACCCAGGCCGTCAGCGCCGTGAGCGCGACTTTGGCGTTCTCGATCGAGTCGACCATCGAATCGGCGGTCAGCCAGATCCTGGGTGACTTCATCGCCAAGGAAGCCGACAAGGATCCGCCCGCCTGAGGCCTGACCTCCCGCGAGCAGCCGCAAAAGCCCCTGAAGTTCGGTGTTTCAGGGGCTTTTGCGTGTGCTCGCGACAGTTACTCCCATTCGATGGTGCCCGGCGGCTTGCTCGTCACGTCGAGCACGACACGGTTGACCTCCGGCACCTCGTTGGTGATCCGCGTCGAGATCCGTTCCAGCACTTCGTAAGGCACCCGCGTCCAGTCGGCCGTCATGGCATCCTCGCTGGACACCGGGCGCAGCACGATGGGGTGGCCGTAGGTGCGGCCGTCGCCCTGCACACCGACGGAGCGGACGTCGGCCAGCAGCACCACCGGGCACTGCCAGATCTGCTTGTCCAACCCGGCTGCGGTCAACTCCTCGCGCGCGATGGCGTCGGCGCGGCGCAACGTGCCGAGCCGTCCCGCGGTGACCTCACCCACGATCCGGATGGCCAGCCCGGGCCCTGGGAACGGTTGGCGGCCAACGATTTCCTCGGGCAGCCCGAGTTCGCGACCCACCGCACGAACCTCGTCCTTGAACAGCAGCCGCAGTGGCTCGACGAGCTTGAACTTCAGGTCGTCGGGCAACCCGCCGACGTTGTGGTGACTCTTGATGTTGGCCGCGCCCGACCCGCCACCCGACTCGACGACGTCGGGATACAACGTGCCCTGCACCAGGAAGTCGACTTCATCGCCATGGTCACCCACGATGCCTCGCACCGCACCCTCGAACGCCCGGATGAACTCGCGTCCGATGATCTTGCGCTTGCCTTCCGGGTTGATGACTCCAGAGAGCGCCTCGAGGAAGCGCTCCTCGGCGTCGACGGTGACTAGTTTGGCGCCGGTGGCAGCGACGAAGTCGCGCTGGACCTGACCCCGCTCCCCCGCACGCAACAGTCCGTGGTCGACGAACACACAGGTCAACCGATCGCCGATGGCGCGCTGCACCAGGGCCGCCGCGACGGCCGAGTCGACCCCGCCGGATAACCCGCAGATCGCGTGGCCGTCACCGAGCTGAACCCTTACCTGCTCGACCAACGCATCGGCGATGTTGGCGGCCGTCCACGTCGAGTCGATGCCAGCGAACTCGTGAAGGAACCGGCTCAATACCTGCTGTCCGTGGGGCGTGTGCATCACCTCGGGGTGGTACTGCACACCCGCCAGTCGCCGGGCACGATCCTCGAACGCTGCGACGGGAGCGCCCGCGCTGACGGCGACGACCTCGAAACCCTCAGGGGCTTCGGTGACCGCGTCGCCGTGACTCATCCACACCGGCTGAGTCTCGGGAAGGTCCGAATGAAGCTGTCCGCCAGTTACTTTGAGCTCGGTCCTCCCGTATTCACTGGTGCCGGTATGGGCAACGGTGCCGCCGAGCGCTTGCGCCATCGCCTGGAACCCGTAACAGATACCGAAGACCGGCACCCCCAGGTCGAAGATCGCAGGGTCGAGCTGCGGCGCGCCGTCGGCGTACACGCTGGCAGGACCGCCGGACAAGACGATCGCCATGGGATCCTTGGCCTTGAGCTCCTCGACGGTCGCGGAGTGCGGGACGACCTCGGAGTACACGCGCGCTTCACGAACTCGCCGCGCAATCAGCTGCGCGTATTGCGCGCCGAAGTCGACCACCAGGACGGGCCGGGGGGATGCCGTTTCCACTTGGCCAGTCTAGTGGCGACCCTCCGCTTACCCCTGCGCAGCGGGTGCTGACGGCCGGTTCGCGTCGGGGTTCGTGCCGACGCAGTGATGGACGGCCGTCGTGAGCTCGAGAATCTGCTGGGACAGTTCCAGCAGCTGGCAGTTCTGTTTGTCCTCCAACTGCACCAGCTGCCACTGGTGGTCGGCGATCACCTGACGCTTGGCGTCAGCGCGGTTCTGACTGATCATCACGAACGTCGACAGGAAGATCGCTTCGAGCGACACGATCATGGTGAGCAGTCCGAACGGATAGGAGTCGAACCCGATCAGGGTGCCAAACACGATCCAGACCGCGAACCAGGCGACATGCAAATAGACGAACGCCATCGATCCCGCGAACGTGGTGATCTTGTCCGCAATCCGATTCTGCAGGCTGTTCGCCCGCTCCTCGGCATGCTTGATCAGGGCCGGACTCAGATGAGGATGCTGGTGTGGCGAAGGCGCGATTGACATGGCACACGGTAACCAGCCGACTACCCGTCAGTCGGGTCTGCGCAGCGTATTCACAGTAAGATTGCAGATAACACCACCCCCATCCGTTTGCTCGAGGGGCGGTACCCGCCCCGTCGTTCGGCAGTGGACAGTTCGCGCTGCATTATTCGCGGTAACACTTTTGCCTGGTAGAGGTAATCTCAAGACAGACGACCGTCCCACGAAGTGCGCTGTTGTCTGCTGTGTCCGTGAAAGCGAGAACGGCATCCGTGGGGGTCCGAAAGGTCTGGCGAGGGGGGTCCCGTGGACGTGGTACTCGGTGTTTCCGTCGGTCCGTCGACTGCGCGCATCGCGCTGATCGAAGGTACCGAGGCGGATGGCAGCGTGATCGATGAAGCGGTCCTCGACTTGCCGTCCCCACGCGGTGCGGATGGCGGGTCTGCGGAGATCATCGACACCATCGTCGGCACCCGGCGTTCGTTGGATGAGAACGGCCACCGCTTGGTCGCCACGGGTGTCTGCGCGCTCGACGCCTTCGCGGCGCCTTCGCTGCGGGCCGCCCTGGCAAAGAGCGGAGTCGACGACGTCGTGCTGGTGAGCCAAGACGAATCGACCGCAGCGTTGACCCGTGCGCATTCACCGTTCGACCCCGTCCAGCCAGAAATCACCGCCGCACTCGGTGCGGCGCTGGCAGCTCCGAGCGCATTGGCACGGGCTGGCGCCGCTCCCGCACCCACCATCGTGCTGTCCGCGCTGGCCCGCCCCGCTCCTGCGACAGCGTCGCCCGACGCGACCCAGATGACGCCAGCGGACCCTGCCGCGGACGCCACTCAATTGCGTTCGTACGAGCCCCAACTGGCCTACTCCATGGCGGGCAACCAGGAGGCGTTGACCGATTATCAGCCCGAATCCGGCGCTGAAGACCACACGGCACTCGTGGAAGCCGAACCGTACGACGTCAAATCGGTCAAGCCCGAGCGCAAGTCGTTCATGCTGGTCGGAAGCATCGTCTCAGCCGTCGTCGTCATCGGCCTCGGAGCGCTTGCCGTCTCCGTCGCCGTCGGCATCAATCCGACCGCCGACAACACGCCGATCGCGCCGAACACTCCAACCTTCGGGCCTCCCCCTCCGCCCGCGGGCACGGGTAACTCGGACAAGGTGCCGATTGCCGTCGCCCCGAGCATTCCGGCTGCGCCACCCGCGAGTATCCCGGCCCCCGAGGTCGCTCCGGCACCGGCGGTACCGGCCAATACGGGTTCGGGCTCAGGTTCGGGTTCGGGCTCGAGTCGAAGCAGCGGAGGCGGCGGCGGCGGTGCTTCGAATCCCGCCCCGATCGAAGTTCCTCAGGCGCCACCCGCGCCAGAACCCGGGCCTGAAGTTGCACCTCCGCCCCCCGAGGCGAACATCCCGCCGATGCTGCCTCCGCCGTTGATGCCTCCGCCGTTTATGCCTCCGCCGTTTATGCCATTGATCCCGCCGATCTTCCTTCCGCCGGAACTGCGGGCGCCCGTCGATCAGCAGAATCCCGCTGGCGGTCCACCCGCAGGGGTGCACCCTTAGAGGGTGGACCCGCCGCCGACGGCGAGCCCTTGCTAACCCAAGACCATTCGTCGCCCTAGCTGTGGCCTGCCCGCCACAGCACCGACACGCCTTCGTCGGCGACGCCCATGCGGTACCCAACCAGGTGAAATTCGCAACTGCTCGGAGTGGCTCGGCAGCGAAGAATTGTGCTTACTCGCCTATTCTCGCAGCGGCCTAGCCAGCGGTGCGTTCCGAGCGGATGGGCACCAGGCGTAGCGCCGCCGGCGCCGACGCGGGCACCACGGGATGATCGGGTGCGATGGGCGCAAGCCGCTTGTACGGCTGCCCCTGCGCGGGTCGCTGGTCGTCCTGATTCTTGTTGGGCCACAACGACGCTGCCCGCTCGGCTTGAGCGGTGATGGACAACGACGGGTTCACGCCGAGGTTGGCCGACACCGCGGCGCCATCCATGACGGCCAGGGTGGGATATCCGTACACCCTTTGGTACGGGTCGATGACACCATGCTTGGGGCTATCGCCGATGGCCGCACCGCCGAGGAAGTGGGCAGTCAGCGGAATGTTGAAGAGCTCGCCCCACGTGCCGCCCGCGACGCCGTCGATCTTCTTGGCGATGCGACGGGTGACCTCGTTGCCAGCGGGAATCCACGTCGGGTTCGGCTCGCCGTGGCCCTGCTTGCTGTCCATCACGCGGAAACCGAACTTGGTCTTCCTGGTGAAGGTGGTGATCGAATTGTCCAGGTGCTGCATCACCAGCGCGATCACGGTGCGCTCGCTCCACCGGCGCGGGTTGAGCAGGCGCAGGGTGCCCCTGGGGTCGGACTCCGCATTCTGAAACAGCTGCTTCCACCGCGGCACGTCGGTGCCCTGAGGTCCGGCGCCGTCGGTCATCAACGTCTGCAGTAGCCCCATCGCGTTGGAGCCCTTGCCGTACCGCACCGGTTCTACGTGAGTGTCGGCGGTCGGGTGGATCGACGACGTGATCGCCACGCCGTGGGTGAGGTCGAGGTCATCCGAGACACTGAGCCGCCCGGCGCCGACGATCGATTCCGAGTTGGTCCGGGTCAGCAGGCCGAGCTTGTCCGACAGCTTCGGCAGCTTGCCCGTGTCGCGCATCTTGAACAGCAGCTTCTGCGTGCCGTAAGTGCCGGCCGCCAGGATGACGTAGCGCGCCGTGAACGTCTTCTTCCTTCTGCGCAACTTGCTACCGGTGCGCGCAGTGCGCACCTCCCACAACCCGTCGGCGCGCTGCTCGAAACTCTTGACCATGGTGAGCGGATGCACCTGTGCGCCAGCTGATTCCGCCAAGCCGAGGTAGTTCTTCAGCAGTGTGTTCTTGGCCCCGAACCGGCAGCCCGTCATGCACGATCCGCATTCCAGGCAGCCGGTCCGCGCGGGACCGACCCCGCCGAAGTACGGGTCGGGAACGGTCTTGCCGGGGGTTTGTTCGCCGTCGGGGCCGAAGAACACGCCGACGGGGGTTGCCACGAACGTGTCGCCGACGCCCATGTCCTCGGCGACTTCCTTCATGATCTTGTCGGCGTCGGTGAACGTCGGGTTCTTGACCACGCCGAGCATCCGCTGCGCCTGGTCGTAG
>JAOPVI010000248.1 GCA_025966225.1 Mycobacterium sp.
GGACTTTCACCGGCTCACCACCGCAACATCACCTGCCTGAATATCCAGGCATCGGCACGAAAACTGCGTTTGCCCGGCAGTCAATTTGGCAAACTCATGCAGGAGACCACGCCGCGGGTGTGGTGACAGCAACCGACGTCGCGACAGGGACGTCGCGGACGTTCTGAGGTATGCCGAAAGGATCGGTGGATGACCACGGCGATGCACACAGTCGAGGCGCCGCAACCGTCGGGGCAAGTTCGGTTTCGCCGTGTTGGCGACCGGCTGTACGTCGACCACGCGACGCCGGTCATGTGGTTCGCCCGCCACGCCCTCGATCGCCGCCGAGAGAACCCCGACGTCGGATTGAGTTTCGACGGCACTTTCGTGACCCTCCACGCATCCAATGGGCGATGGATCTGGAAGCTAACCGGCCGCAGTCGGTGCCATAGCTACGGGCCCGACGCTGAGCCCCTGGTCATGGTCGAAGGCATCTGGCCAGACTGAAGAACCGGTGAGCAGCGCTTCAACCATCAGCGAACGAATGAACTGCGCCTGACGCGGCGAAGCAATCCTGCTCGGTTACTTCAGGAAATCGCCCCACACCCACGCCTTGCCACTGGGCCCTCCCGACCACACGATGTTGCACCAGTTATCGCCCCTGCAGCCGGACCCGAGTGGGACCTTCTGACCTTCACCGCCTTCGAGCATGCCGATGACCTTGCCCACACCGCCTGGAACGTCGTAGACGTCGACGTCGCCGGTCACTTCCTTGGAGTTTGAACCACCGGCCGGGGCCTGCTGGTCCAACTGATAGCTGCCGGCGCCACCACCGTAGTCAATGGGAGCACCACCGAGTGAGCACGTCGACAGCTTGAGCGCGCCACCCTTGCTCTGGTCGCGCGACATCTGCTCGGCTTTCTCGCGCGTCTGGCCGATGCCGCCGCCTGCACTCAGCGCGCCAACCGAGACGGCGACGCAACCGTTCGATACGTTGGCGATGGATATGCACTTGATGCCACCACGCTGGGTGCAATCGGCGACCGCCTGGGCCCTGGCGTCGTCTTGGCTCGTCGTCACATTCTCTGCCACCCCGATGACGCCGTTGGCGCCGAAGCCAATCGCCGCCGATAACTTGGGGCCGTCAGCGTGAGCCGGCGCCGCGACGAACGCGGCCACGAAGGCCGTCGCCGCCGCGATCACGGCGAAAGAGCGCAGGTCAACCATCGTGGAACCCCCTGATTAGGCAGCGAAGCTGTGAAGTTGCTCGTACGGCGACGCTACAGCTCACCTTGGCTCCGACACATCGGGTGTTTCCCTGTGAAATCGGCGATCCTGAGCTACCTGCCCAGCCCCTTGCCGGTCCTCGATGCGGGTCCAACGAGCTGGAAACCCTGGTTTGCGAGCCTTCCTTCGATCCGTTCGGCGACGCGCGCCCTTTCCGGATCAAGCATCATGTTGTGGCCCATACGAGGAATGAGCTCAGCCTGTGTGCGGTAGGCCTGCGCCGTCGCGCGCACCTCGACGTAGCTCACGGTGCCTCCGTCCTCACCGCCGAGCACGGGCAACGGGGTCGTGACAGAAGCCGGCTTGGGCACCGGGTGATCTGGTCGATGAAGGCGGCGCGCATGCTCTCGGGCTCGAAACGCGCTATGCAGCGGCAACGGATGCGCCTGACTACACGCGCCCTTGTCGATGACTTCGAGCACGGGCAACCCGCCTAACCGAATTCCTTGGCCACGTCGGCGACGCGCCGCAACTGATCGATGTTCGCACTGGTCGGGATCAGATGCACCTCGTCGGCGCCAATAGCCTCGAATTTCCTTAATACAGCCAGTAATTCGTCGTCGGATCCGGCCCATCCGGTGGTCGGCGCCATGGCGTCGACGAACTCGGCGGGAATCCAGTTCATGTACCGCCGCAGGTGGCGGTGCACCTGATCGCGGGCCTCCGGGCCGTCGCCCATCGCGAACCAGAACGACGTCGCCAGATGCGGCTTCGGCTTACCCGCCTCGGCCCACGCGGTCCTCGCGACGTCGAACAACGCGCTCTCCTTGGTGACGTCGAGGTCAAGCGTCGTGCCCGCGAGGCCCTCGGCCCACCCCGCCGCGCTGCGAAGCGTCTTGGGTCCGATGGTCCCTACGAGCAGTTGCGGACCACCCGACTGCACCGGCGACGGGCCAACGGGCAACACGGAGTCGGTGAGTTTCTCGCCAGCCCACACCCGCTTCATGATCGCGACCCGCTCGGCCATGGCGCGCATCGTCTGCGTCGCCCGACCGGCGCCAACGGCGTCGTAGTCCTCGTGCCTGCCGCCCACGCCGATGCCGACGGTGAGTCGCCCGCCACTGATCATGTCGCCGGTGGCCAGCGCCTTGGCCAGCATCACCGGGTCGTGCAGCTGCGGCACGATCACCGTCGTCACCAGACGCACCCGCTCGGTCCACGCCGACAACGCGCCGAGCAGCGTCAACGAGTCAGGATTGTCGAACGCGATCCGCTCCCCCCAACACAGCGACGCGAACGGGCCACCGTCGATCACCCGCGCCCACGACCTGAGCGTGGCCGCGTCGAGGTTGGGTTCCATCACCGGCATCGTCATCCCGATTCGCACCTCGGGATTCTGGCACGCGAGTAGCCGCGCCCCTCGCCGAATGACGTCGGCAGACCTGACAGCATGGCGGGCATGGCGATCGGCGCGAACTCCGTTGCACACATCCGGCTCACGGTCACCGACATCGGGCGGTCCCGCGAGTTCTACGAGTCGGTGTTCGGCTGGCCCGTTGCACTCGAGGTACCCGCAGACGCGGACGACGCCACCCGCCAACGGATGAGCTTCCTCTTCGGTGGTGTGCTGTACAACATCGGCGACGTTCTGATCGGGCTACGCCCGGTGGCCGACGACCGGTTCGACGAGGACCGCGTCGGACTGGACCACCTGTGCCTAAGAGTCTCGTCGCGATCCGAATTAGATGCGGCCGCAGCCCATCTCGACGAGTTGGGGGTGGCGCACGAGCCGATCAAGGAGATCGGCCACGGCTTCATCCTCGAGTTCCGCGACCCGGACAACATCGCCCTGGAGCTCATCGCGCCGAAGTAGTTCGGCGGTCACTCCGCAACTTCGGCCAGGCTGAACGGGCCCGCGGCGGCACCGAAGCCCGCACCGGCTCCCCCGCCTCCGCCTCCTCCTCCGCCGCCGGTGAAGAAGGCGCCGACCAACGCCGTCACGATGGACATCCAAATATCGGGGCTCAGCGCGGAGGTCAGCATCGCGAGTACCGCGGATATCCCCGGAACTTGCACCTAAAAGGCGACTGCGCCACTGCTGCCAGCGGTCAACAGGACGTTCGACCTTGGTCCGGACGGGTCGACGAATCTCACCCTGCCTGCTCCGCCACTGCTCTCGACGTACCACGTGGTGCTGTCGTGCAAGGGCATCTTCGATGGCAAGTCGGTCGAGTTCGGCCACGTCGAGCGGGACGTGACGACCGCGGGATAGGCCAAAGCCAGCTGCCACGGCCCGTTTCATCGGGTCGTGGCAGCCGGTTGCGGCGGCCGAATCGCATCATCGCGCGAGGCCGGCGACCTTGAGCAACTCCGGACGCCGCAGCACCAAGCCGACCCACATCAGCACGCCGAAGTACACCGCGAACAGTGTGGCGCTGAACAAGGGCGCCTCGACGCGCATGTTGGCGGTCACCGCGCCGCCGAGGTAGGCCGTGAGGCCCAGCGCCCCGAGCACAGCCGTACGTGGGACCGCGTAGACCACCAAGCAGACGCTCAACACGAGGCCCATGATCGGGGCCTGGCTCAGCGGGAAGCCCAGGGCCGCAGTGCCTTCCTTCACCTGCTCGGGCAGCATGAACTTGCCGACCGCATCGAAGACCAGGAATGCGCCGACGAGCACGCTGATCACGACTCCGGTGATGCGAGCCGCCGACCGTTTCGCCGGGGCATCGGTGGTGGGGGAAACGACGCTCATGTGAAGCTCCTGTTCTGGTGTTCGTGATGTTGATACCAGGCAGACCGTCGATTGCGGGCAAACTCATCGCGCGGGGGTTATCCCCCTGCGACTACTCCCTTGGTCCATTGGGGCTGCCATCCCCCACATCAATTCGACACCTCCACGCTATGGGATTGGCCGCATACTCCAGATGCTCATAGGAAACGCAAAAGAAAGCCATCGGACGAACAATGGCAAATTGCAATCCTCGCCGCGTGCGGTGCCCTACCCGAGGTTCACACCAGCCCCGCGATGATGTCGGCAGCCGGTGCTGCCTTGGCCTCCCGAAACCCCGTCCCAGCCCAGATGTTGGTGGCCTGCGGATCTCCGGCCTTGACGGACGCCGCCCTCAGTGGGCTCGTGAGGTAGTGGACTTCGGGGTAGCCGAACGGCGCAAGTTCTTCGTGCTCGTCGACGAAGCGGTTGCGCAGTCCGCGCGCATACCGGCCCGAGAACGCCTTGGTGACCGCCGTTTCGGTGAACTCGGAGCCCGAGAGCGCGGCTCGGTGCACGGCGCTACTGCCCGCCTCGTCGGCGAGCAGGAACGCCGTCCCGAGTTGCGCGGCCACCGCGCCGGAGCCGAGCACGTCGGCGACGTCCGAGGCCGTCATCAACCCTCCTGCAGCGATCACGGGCAGGTTCGTTCCGACGATCACCGCGTGCAGTAGCTGCTCGAGTGGCTGCGTCGCGGGCTCCGAAGCGGGATCGAAGGTGCCACGATGGCCGCCCGCCGACGGGCCCTGGGCGGCCAGCGCGTGGACACCACAGGCCACAGCCAGCTCGGCTTCCATGAGCGTCGTCACGGTCGCGATCGTGTAGACCCCCGCACCGCGCAGGCGGGCGCACTCCTCGGGTTGCGGCAGGCCGAAGGTGAACGACACGACGTCGGGCCTCAGGTCCATGACCACTTCGAGTTTGGCGGCCCACGCGTCGTCGTCGAAACGCGGCTCACCAAGCTGAACGTGGTAACGCTCGGTCTCGTCGGCGAGCGACTTCGCGTAGCCCTCGATCGCCGAAGGCCAGGCGGCACTGGGCCCTGGGACGAACAGGTTGACGGCGATCGGTCCGGTCGTCAGCCGCCGCATCGCCGTGATGCGTTCCGCGAACGCCTCGGCGGTGAGATACCCGGCGGGTACGAAGCCAAGCCCGCCCGCGTTGGACCCGGCGGCCGCGAGCTCGGGGGTCGACGGGCCACCGGCCATCGGCGCGACGATCACCGGGACCTTCAGGTCGTGAACATGAAAATCGGTCACCTACCGCACCGCCTTCGCGAATTGCCGCTGAGGACTTCGGCGTCCGTCATGGCTCCATACTGCAGTGTTGGGCACGCCGCGCCAATGGTGGTTCACTGAATTCACATGGCATCACGTTCAACCATTTATCTGTCGAAAACCGGCCATATTGATTGCCTGGCGGGCAAGCCCTCTAAGGGCCGACCTCGAGGCGCGCCGGAACCTCGGAGCGACGGTGACCGCGCAGCTGATGAGTGAGTCGCTCCGCACGGACGGGGAACAAGAACGATAGTTTGACGCCATGGCGGAAGTCACGTTCCTGGGTCAAGCCGAGCCGGTGGATGAATACGGCCGCGCCCTCTACGCCGTAGCGCGCTCCATCCTGCGCGCCCACTTCGACGAACTCACACAGGCCGACCTGGAAGACCTCAACTGCGACCGAATCGATGTGACATTCCGGCAACTCGCGAAGTTGGCTCGTCTGCATCGGGACTTGGGAGCCCGCGGTGATGGCTTCGAGTGGGCGGTGCACGAGGCGATTCTCGGCGGTGAGGCCCGTGTGGTCGAGCTGGTCGTCGAAGCGCTGAAGAAGGTTAGCCCCAAGGCGTTTTCCGATCTGGACGAGCCGACTTCGCTCATGTTCGGGCATGAGCGAGCACGGCATCTCGGCTTCACCGAAGCAGTTGTGAGTAATGCGAGTGGAGACGCGGTGCTGCTGCCCGACCTTCCAGCTCCTTCGGACAGCTGATCTGGCCGTGAGCGGCCTGCAAGCGCGACTCCCAGACCGCGGCCGAGCGTGCCATCAGCTCGACTGCCTCCCAGTTCATTTGGTTGCTGATGGCCACCGATGCCGGGTCGGTGCCGTAGAAGGTGCTCAGCAGACTCGCGACCTCGGGCCGGTACACATCGTGGCCGTCGTAGCGAATCCGATGCCGCACAGCTGGGTCGCGCGGGTCGTAGAGCGTCGACCTCCCGAACCGGACGCCCTGCAGCCAGTAGATGCTATCGACGCTGAAGTACGGAAGCCGCAAGCTCAACTCGCTGGTGCTGCCCCAGCCGTGGAACCGCATGTCCAGCCAGCGATCACGGGCGTAGCGCATCACCGACAGCGCCCGCCGAAGGTTACGAGCCGGCGAGCCACCAACTTGTCCGCCCAACCCCATGAACGTCACGCCCTCGGGGCGTAGCCGTCAATGGTCTGCGGCGGCGCTGGCCAGTGCACGGTGGGCACAGCATTGACCCCACGGCTCCGCATCAGCTCCCAGTTGCGGTGCGACGCCACCGGATCGCCGATCACATCCAGCGCCGCCACCCAGGCGAAGTGCTCCCGCCACTCGGTGGCCCACGCGCACAGGTCGGCCAGCGTGATCACCGCGCCTTGTGTGTCGGCACTGAACGCGCCGGAGTCCGCGATCAGCGTGAACCCCGCGAGTGCTGAGATGTCGCGGTTGCGCCAGTAATGATAGCTCACCAGGGCGTTGCGGGAGAAGGGGATACGCGGTGCGGTCGCCACAGCTGCGAACGGTATGCCGCCCGGGTGAACCGACAATCCCTCCGTCACATAAGGATTCAGGCTCAGACAGCCGTAGAGGGCCGAACAGCTCGCGCGGCGCTAATGACACCACCGCGACCCTGAACGCGACGCGCTGGGGTCGGTGGACACGTTCACGTCCACTTCGGCGCGCTGTGGCGCGTAGGCACCGACTATCTTGGCGCGCTCTGCAACGGTGCTCCTGATCTCCTTGGAGTACTGCAGCGCCATGTTGTCGTCGCCAGCCTGCAGCGCCGTCAGGTATCGGGTGAAGTTGCTGCGCTGGTCGGCGATCTTTTGCCATGTCGCGCCAGTCGCCGCCATGCGTTCGGCCTGTTCCGCGCGATGCCGGGCGTCAAGTCGGTTGGTCACGTAAACATCTTGTCAACGCACCGTGCCGAGGTCGGGCGCGCTCGCGGGCGAGCGCGACACCATTCGTACCTCACTGTGGTGCGGTCGGGCTCACTGTGGCTGACGACCTGTGAAGTACCTCTGGTCAGCCACGGCGCGACTTTTCGGGCCGCCACGACCCGGCCAAATGCCGGGCCGTGGCAGCACGATGCCGGTTATCTACCGCCTACGCATTCCCCGTAGCGCGACCGATCTCGACCGTCTGGCCCTCGAAGGGAGCGTTGCACGCCGCCACCAGATTCCACGACTGGCCGATCAGCGGAGCCGGGAAGGTCAGCGTCGTACTTCCCTTGGCGGCAAGACTGAAGTCGCGGTGAACTGGCATGCCCAGCCCATTGGCCTCAGTCGCATCGTACGTGCACTCCGCAGCCAGGTCCGATGTATTCCTGACGGTGACGTTGGCCTGCAGACCTGCCTTCTGGACGTTCATCGTCACAGCGTTCGTCGGCGCAACCTTCTTCACGGGGCAGGTCGAGCCTGCTGGAAGCGTGGAACCGTCCGAGCACTTGACTGGCGGCGGCGGTGCCGCGACCGGCGGCGGTGCCGCGACAGGTGGAGGTGCCGCGACAGGCGGCGGTGCCGCGACAGGCGGAGGCGGTTTGGCCGGCGCCGTGTATTTATAGTCCGACCAGGAACCGCACCAGTCGTGCTCCCCGAGACCCCTATTCTTGCGGCAGCCCTGAGCCGAGATGGTTTCCGTCTTACCGGGCGACGTACTGACCCCCTGCCTGGCAGTCTGCCCATTGATGCATTTGAAGTCATACTCGTGTTGGCTCTCATTGCTAGTTATCTGGCCGACGACCTTGACGTGCACGGCATCAACGACGTAGTCGCCGTTCACGCGCGGGCAGCCACCGATGATGCATGTCGCGTGCATATCGCTGTCCTGGCTACAGGTAATCGTGAGCCCATTGGGCAGGTTGTCCGCGGCCGCGACCGGCAGCGCCACCGTGAACGACGCGACAGCCGCGGTTATTGCGCCTGCGATACCGAACGAAGCTGCTATGCGTTTGCAAATCATCACTTACTCCCCATGTTTGCGGACTGAGTGCTCGCCTACACGAACGGCCCTCAGTACGCCTCGGGTTTGCCATTTTGTCGCATTGATCCGCGCACCCGCTTGACGAGGTTCAAAGCGCCCCCCACGGCGTAACGCTAGAGGCATTCACAGGAATCTGTCAGCGTTTGCCCAGATCTCTCTCGGTCAATGAAGCGCCTAGGCCCACGGATGTCCTCAGGGCCGCGACCGTTGCTGCCTGAAAACCGATAAACCGGAACTCGCAATCTTGAAAAAGGGCTCTGACGTGCCGCGGTTGACTGTCGTTGATGTTTGACCGGATCTGCGTCGGCGGACTAAAAATCTGGCGCGGACTGCCTCACCTCGTTCCAAAGCGCGGGAACTAGTCGTAGCGCTTTGCTACAGTCCGGTCCACATCAATCCGGTCTCCAAGGGTGGCTTGTCCACGCCGGACAATCTGCAGACTCTGTGCTGGCGTTGCAACCGGACCAGTCGAACAAGGTCCAGTCCGCCTGACCCCTCCGGCGAGCCGCGAGGCCCGGCTGCGCTCCAGAGGACAGGTGTTGTGCT
>JAOPVI010000275.1 GCA_025966225.1 Mycobacterium sp.
CGAGCGCAGCAGCCGCGGCCAGCGCTCCTGGAAGAAGATGGAGTGCTCCTCGACAGCGGCACCGAGCTGCGGGTGCATGTTCTGCATCGACCCGGCCCACGGACCCTGCAACATGCCGCGCCAGTCACCGAAGTACTTCCAGGTGATCGAATCCGGGCCGAGCGGAAGCGGCGGAGCCTCGTAGCCTCCTGGCGCGACGGGGCAGCCGGTGCTCACTGCGTCCGAGGGGCTAGATACCGGACACGCCTCAGACGTATCTTGTGACACTGGCAGATTCTCCTGAATCGTCAGGCGGGTTACTCTGACTACGAGCGTTGTCAATCGAAGCTTAGGAGCGATGTGCCTTCCGGTCAACGACAGGGCCGATGGTCCGGCGTACCACTGCACGATCGTCAAGTGCTGCGGCGCGACGAACTCGTCGCCGCGGGCGTCGGATTGCTGGGTGGCGAGGCCGGACCTGCCCTGACCGTCCGCGCGGTATGTCGCGAAGCGAGCCTGACCGAGCGCTACTTCTACGAGAGCTTCACCGACCGCGATGAGTTCGTCCGCGCCGTGTACGACCACGTCTGCAGCACCGCGATGGCAGCCCTGACCTCGTCGGACACCCCGCGCGACGCCGTCGAACGGTTCGTCGCGCTGATGGTGGACGACCCGGTCCGCGGCCGGGTTCTGCTGATCGCGCCCCAACGGGAACCGGTGCTGACGAAGTCGGGCGCCGATTGGATGCCGACCTTCATCGACCTGTTGCAGCGCAAACTGACACGGATCACCGATCCTGCCGTGCAGGCGATGGTGGCCACGGGTCTGGTCGGCGCGTTGTCGGCGCTGTTCACGGCCTATCTCAACGGCCGGTTGGCGAGCACCCGCGAGCAGTTCATCGACTACTGCGTCGACATGCTGCTCAGCAGGGCGTCAACCCGCTAGTTACTGATTGGGGGTGGAGACCGCCGCGAGCGCGGCCTCCTGCTCGGATGCAGCCTGCGCTGCGGCCTCGTCTGCGGCCGCCTTCGCCGAGCGACCCTCAGGACTGCCCAGCGAGGGGCCGGGCATCCCGGCGGTCGCGTAACCGCTGTTGCAATTCAAGTAGAACTGCACGGTGCTGGCGACGTGCGCGCCGTCGTTCGCGCTGGCGAAGGGCGCGGTTTGCGACCGTGTGACGACGCAGTCGTCCTGCGAAACCTTGTCGCCGACCCGCGCGGCCACGACGACCGTCAGGCCCGCATCGCTGGCCGCCGACGATGCGTCGGAGTACTTCTTCCCGGCATAGTCATCCGCCGAAGCGATGCCAGTGCCGAAAACGGTCGAAAGAGCCAGCGCACCAAGCGCGCCGGAACCAAAAACCACGAGCTTCTTCACGGTTGCCCTATCTGCCAGTCGAAACACCTTGCTCGACGGGGATAGTACCGCTGGGAGACCGCCTGCGCAGCGTTCACGCAACTAGTCTGATGGAACCGCTCAGGTGATTAACTCGGGACTATTCGCCAGCCTGCTGGGCATCCACCGCGGCGAGTTGATCCTGCTCTTGTTGCTGGGCAGCGGCCGCGGCGTCCGCTTCTTTTTGCTTCTTTGCCGCCATGTCGGCTTCCCACATCTTGCGGCCCTCGGGGCTCGCCAGCGAGTAACCCGGCCACAAGTACGTGCCGTACTTGGAGTAGCAGTTCAGGTTGACCAGCATCGTGTTTCCGGACTTGTTGCCGGACCCGTCAAGGAAGGACGCCTTGTTCGCGCTCTGGACGATGCAGTTGTCCCAATCCTTGCGATCGCCAACGGTAGTCGCGACGACAGGGGTCATACCCATCTGGCCGATCTTGGCCTTGGCATCCTTGTAGTACTGCCCGACGATGCCGTCGTCGGCGTTCGCGACTCCGCCGCCGACCATCGCCAACGCGACCGCCGCAGCGCCACACGCACCTGCGCCGAGAACAAGAAGTTTCTTCACGTCGGTTGCGACCTTTCGTCACCGCCGAGGCGGATTGGTTTGCCGGAGGGCCGGGCATCCACAGGGATCGTACAGTCCCAGACATCCGATCAGGGATAGCTAGGCAACACCCGTAACATGCATGTGTCCATAGACTTGATGTCACTGGGGTACACAGATATATTGAGTGCTACCAACAGGTACAGATAACTGGGAGGTTCCATGTCGACCGAGTTGACAGACCTGCAGCTACTGCACGAACTCGAGCCGGTGGTCGAGCAGAACATCAACCGCCACCTGACCATGCGCAAGGACTGGAACCCGCACGACTACATCCCGTGGTCCGACGGCAAGAACTTCTACGCCCTCGGCGGCGAGGACTGGGATCCCGAGCAGTCGAAACTGTCGGAGGTCGCCCAGACCGCCATGCTGCAGAACCTCCTCACCGAAGACAACCTGCCGTCGTATCACCGCGAGATCGCGATGAACTTCAGCATGGACGGCCCATGGGGCTGGTGGGTCAATCGCTGGACCGCCGAGGAGAACCGGCACGGCATCGCGCTGCGCGACTACCTCATCGTTACCCGCGCGATCGATCCGATCGAGCTCGAGGAGCTGCGCGTCGAGCAGGTCACCCGTGGGTTCAGCCCCGGCCAGGGCCAGCAGGGCGAGATGTTCGCCGAGAGTCTCTTCGACTCGGTCATCTACGTGACGTTCCAGGAACTCGCCACCCGGGTCTCGCACCGCAACACGGGCAAGGCCTGCAACGAGCCCGTCGCCGACCAGCTGCTCGGCCGCGTGTCCGCGGACGAGAACCTGCACATGATCTTCTACCGCGACGTATCGGCCGCCGGCCTGGACATCGCCCCCAACCAGGCGATGAAGTCACTGCACCGCGTCTTGCGCAACTTCAAGATGCCCGGCTACACCGTGCCCGAGTTCCGACGCAAGGCCGTCGTCATCGCCGTCGGCGGCGTATACGACCCACGCATTCACCTCGACGACGTGGTGATGCCGGTACTCAAGAAGTGGCGCATCTTCGAGCGCGAGGACTTCACCGGCGAAGCCGCCGAGTTGCGCGACGACCTCGGCAAGCTGGTCGAGGAGCTCGAGGACACCTGCCAGAAGTTCGAGCTCGCCAAGGAGCGCCGCCTCGAACGCGAGAAGAAGGTGGCCGAGAAGAAGGCCATGAAGAACCTGCTGGTGACGACATCGGCATCGGCAGCGTCCTAGATACCGCCCAGCCACGGGAACTGCAGATCGGGCCGATCGCACTGCGCAGTCCCGTCGTGCTGGCCCCGATGGCCGGCGTCACCAACGTGGCGTTCCGCACCCTGTGCCGCGAGCTCGAGCTGGAGCGCGCTGGCACGGTCAGCGGGCTGTACGTGTGCGAGATGGTCACGGCTCGGGCGCTCGTCGAACGGCATCCGGTCACCATGCACATGACCACGTTCGCGCCAGAAGAATCCCCGCGGTCGCTGCAGCTGTACACCGTCGACCCGGAGACCACGTTCGCCGCCGCCAAGATGATCGCCGACGAGGGCATGGCCGACCACATCGACATGAACTTCGGTTGTCCCGTGCCGAAGGTCACCCGGCGAGGCGGTGGGGCGGCGCTGCCGTTCAAGCGCAGGCTGTTCGGCCAGATCGTCGCCGCAGCCGTGCGCGCTACCGAGGGCACCGGCATCCCGGTCACCGTGAAGTTCCGGATCGGCATCGACGACGCCCACCACACGCATCTCGACGCGGGACGGATCGCCGCAGAGGAGGGCGCGGCCGCCGTTGCGCTGCACGCCCGCACTGCCGCCCAGCGCTACTCGGGCACGGCGGACTGGGACCAGATCGCCCAACTCAAGCAGCACGTGACGGACGTACCCGTGCTGGGCAACGGCGACATCTTCGACGCCGACGATGCGCTCGCGATGATGGCGTCGACGGGGTGTGACGGAGTCGTCATTGGACGGGGCTGCCTCGGCCGACCGTGGATGTTTGCCGAGCTCTCCGCAGCATTCTCCGGCCGCGTTGCGCCGACGCCGCCGACCCTCGGCGAGGTCGCCTCGATCATCCGCTGGCACGGCGAGCTCCTTGCCGAACACTTCGGCGAGGACAAGGGCATGCGCGACATCCGCAAGCACGTCGCCTGGTACATGCACGGATTTCCCGCGGGTGCCGACCTGCGGCGAGCATTGGCACTGGTCAAGACGCTCGCCGAACTCGACGATCTGCTGTCACGACTCGACCCGGACGTGCCGTTCCCGCGCGCAGCCGAGGGCCCGCGGGGACGTCAGGGCTCGCCCGGGTCGGTGTCGCTACCGGAGGGCTGGCTCAACGATCCGGATGATTGCACGGTGCCCGACGGCGCCGACGTGATGAACTCCGGAGGCTGATTCGTGGCGCAGCCGACATGTGCTGAGACAAGTCTGAGATGGCTGCGAGACGGTACTGACACAATCTTCGACTGGCTCCGCCTCGGGTTGTCTCAGTACGATGAGGGTCTTATCGCGACGGCTCCGGTGGCGGAGCCGGATATGTGCTGCTAAAAGAAGCAGGAAGCCCGCAGAGAATCTGCGCTGGAGTTTATGGAAGCCAGGCGTGCGACACGCCTGGGAGTCGGAGGCCGGTACGACATGAGTGACGGCGACAACGCCACTCCTGGCCGTCCCGGTTCGTCGGGGCCAGGTGGCCCCAGCGACGACAATCAATGGCTTACCCGATCCGCACGACCGGCGCCAGGCGCCGCGCCGTGGGAACGCAACCGAAGTTCCAAGGTTCCCGACCGGGCCGAGGATCAACCGTCCGATCATCAGCGGCGCGACGAGCCGACCGCCCACCACACCGGCGCGCTGACCGTCGCGGACCTGATCGCCAAGGTTTCAGGGACCCGGTCGGACGAGGAACCGACACGCCATCGCGCCGAGCCAGAACCTCCGCTTCCCGCGTACTCGGAGCCGCCGCTGGTGGCCGGCAGGGATCACGAACCCGCCACCGAGGTCATGCCGCCGGTCGCCATCTATGACTCCGAACTACCGATCCTCACCGACGCGCGTCGCCCGGCGAAGCGTGCCAATGTGTCACCGGCGGGCACCAAGTCCCGCTCGCACCGCGGGCGCCACACCACAATGGTCGTCGGGCGGGTGGCAGCAGCCCTGATCGCCATCTGCGCGCTGGCGATCACCGGCGCTGCGTGGCAGTGGCAGTCGGCCAAGAACCGGAGCCTGAACAAGGTCGCCGCCCTCGACCCCAACTCGCGCGACATCCTCGACCCCAGCGCGCAGTTCGGCGACGAGAACTTCCTGATCGTCGGCGTCGACAGTCGCATCGGCGCCAACAGTGACATGGGGGCAGGCGGCACCGACGACGCAGGCGGTTCCCGGTCGGACACCATCATGCTGGTGAACATCCCCGCCAGCCGCAAACGCGTTGTGGCCGTGTCGTTTCCACGCGACACGGCGATCGCCCCGCTCAAATGCGAGGCCTGGAATCCCGACACCGGGAAGTACGGCCCGCTCTATGACGAGGAAACCAAGACCTACGGTGACGACCAGGTCCACACCGAGACCAAGCTGAACTCCGCGTACTCCCTTGGCGGGCCCAAGTGCCTGGTCAAGGAAATCCAGAAGTTGTCCGGCCTGTCCATCAACCGATTCATGGCGGTCGACTTCGCCGGCTTCGCCAAGATGGTCGACGCCCTCGGCGGGGTCGAGGTGTGCAGCACCACGCCTTTGGAGGACTACGAGTTGGGCACTGTGTTGGCCAACGCCGGGCGGCAGACGCTCGACGGCCACGCCGCCCTTCAGTACGTACGCGCCCGCCAGGTCACCACCGAGTTCAATGGCGACTACGGGCGCATCAAGCGCCAGCAGCTATTCCTGTCGTCGCTGCTTCGGTCGATGATGTCCCAAGAGGTCTTCTTCGACCTTGGCAAGCTCAACAACGTCGTCAACATGTTCATCGACGACACCTACGTCGACAACGTGAAGACCAAGGACCTCGTCGACCTCGGGCAGTCGATCCAGGGGCTGAACGCTGGTCGCGTCACCTTCGTGACGATTCCGACGGGGATCACCGACGGCGACGGAAACGAACCCCCACGCGTCGACGACATGAAGGCCCTGTTCGACGCGATCATCAACGACGACCCGTTGCCCGAGGAGAAGAACGCGGACAACACCCCTGTGCCCGCAACACCGCAGTCGCCCACCGCTGCACCCGCGCCTCCCGACCCGGCCGGCGATCTGGTGGACGCCGTCACCACCGACCCCAGCGGGGTCACCGTGCGCGTGTCGAACTCGACCGGTGAGGACGGGTTGGCGGCGACCGCCACCACCGAGCTCGGGCAGCACGGCTTCAACGTCGTCGAGCCCGACGACTACACCGGTGTCGTTGACGCCACGACGGTGATGTTCTCCCCGGGGAACGAGGAGGCCGCGGCCACCGTCGCATCGTCGTTCGCCAACCCCAAGATCGAGCGTGTGACCGGCACGGGCGACACCGTGCGGGTGGTGCTCGGGTCCGACTTCAAGGCGGTTAACCCACCGTCGCCGAGTGGCTCCCCAGTCCAGGTGCACGTGGTGCACGGGACGAGCAGCGAGCCCACACACCTACCCGAGGACTTGACCGTCACCAACGCCGCGGACACCACCTGCGAGTAGTCGTCGCGACCGCCAGCGCGGCAGGTGGCATTCACCTTTCGTTCACCGCCGACGTCGTGACGATCTTGATGTACAGCCCGTAGGCTTTGTACATGCGAACCGCGTACCACGAGCAACTGGCCGCCCTTTCCGACCAGCTCGGCGAAATGTGTGGGCTTGCGGGCGCCGCCATGGAGCGTGCGACCCAGGCTCTCCTGCAAGCCGACCTGGTGCTCGCCGAACAGGTGATCACCGACCACGAGCAGATCACCGCCATGAGCGTTCGCGCCGAGGAAGCCGCCTTCGTCCTGCTGGCCCTGCAGGCTCCCGTCGCGGGCGACCTGCGCGCGATCGTGAGCTCCATCCAGATCGTCGCCGACGTCGACCGAATGGGCGCCTTGGCGCTGCACGTCGCGAAGATCGCCCGACGGCGCCATCCGCAACACACGCTGCCCGAGGAAGTCAACGGATACTTCGCCGAAATGGGCCGCGTTGCAGTCGAATTGGGCAACAGCGCACAAGACGTGCTGATCACCAGGGACCCGGAAAAGGCCGCCCGCATTCGCGAAGAGGACGACGCGATGGACGACCTGCACCGCCACCTGTTCACCGTGCTGATGGACAAGGAATGGAAGCACGGCGTGACCGCGGCCGTCGACGTCACTCTGCTGAGCCGATTCTACGAGCGCTTCGCCGACCATGCCGTCGAGGTGGCCCGCCGCGTCATCTTCCAGGTCACCGGCAAGTCCCCCGAGGAAGACGAAGTTCCTACACCCCGCTGAGCGTGGCTACGTAACGTCGATCCGGAGGCCGGTCTTCTTCGTCGCCAACAGGTCGCGTAGCACCTTCACCAGCACTTCAGGAGGCCCTGCCACGGCTGTTCGACATGGTGGCCGCCGGTCAACTCCACCTGAGCACGCAGGTCCTGCCGCTGGCCGAGGTTGAGCAGGCCTGGACCGCGGCGGAACCGTCGGGCACCCGGGTCGTGCTCACGCCGTAGCCGACCGCACAAATTCGCCGCGAACTGGCTGAATGAGCTCCGGCCTGCTGTAGTTATCGAGTGATCGCGGTCGGCACATTCGTTGGGAGTTCGCGCTGAGATGAGCCAGCGCAGCCACACGTCCCATCGGATGCCCAGGACGGCAAAACCCGGCCCGATGCGGCTTCGCGTCGCGCGCCGGGCCCTGGTTGCCCTGACGTCCAGCGCGGCGCTGGTGACAACGGGAGCGCTCTGGTACCCGACGCACGACCTCTTAGGGGGCTTCACGGTCTCGGGCGCGTTGCCAAGCGATGCGGCCAAGTCCAGTGGCGGAGCGATGAACATCCTGCTGATCGGACTGGATTCGCGGAAGGACCAGGACGGAAACGACCTGCCGCAGGAGCTCCTGGACCAGCTCCACGCCGGCGACTCCGACCAGGGCGGCTACAACACCAACACGCTGATACTGATGCACGTGTCGCCCGACGACAAGGTCACCGCGTTCTCGATCCCACGCGACGACTACGTGGCATTCAATCGCGTCCCCGGATACCATCACATCAAGATCAAAGAGGCCTACGGGCTGACGAAGTTCTACGCGGAGCAGAAGCTCGTCGACGAAGGCGTCAGCGACCAGGCCGAACTGGAGAAGGAGGGCCGCGAGGCTGGTCGTGCGGCCACGCTCAGCGCCGTCCGCAACCTCGTCGGGGTCCCCATCGACTACTTCGCCGAAGTCAACCTGGCTGGCTTCTACGATCTGGCCGCCACGCTCGGTGGTGTCGAAGTGTGCCTGAATCACGCCGTCCACGACGACTATTCGGGTGCGGACTTGCCAGCTGGACGTCAGACCCTCAACGCCTCCCAAGCCCTGGCCTTCGTGCGTCAGCGCCACGGACTCGACAATGGCGATCTCGACCGCACCCACCGGCAGCAGGCCTTCCTGGTGTCGGTCATCCACCAGTTGCAGGACTCCGGAACGTTCTCCAACCTCGGCAAGCTGCACGAGCTGCTTGCGGTGGCGCGAAAGGACATCGTCTTCTCCGGCGGATGGGACGTCGACCAGTTGAAACGCCTTGGCGCGCTGGCCCACCCGGGCGCGCGCTACCAGACACTGCCGGTGCTGCGATACGACGTCAAGAACGGCCAGGACGTCAACATCATCGATCCGAAACAGATCCGGGCCCAGGTCCGCGCCGCCTTCAGCGACGGCGCCCCCACCACCACGTCGCAGCATTCACCGTCGAGCATCGTCGACGTCGTCAACGCCAGTCAGCTCAGCGGTATCGCCGCCTCGATGTCCGAGCAACTGAGGAGCCACGGCTATTCGGCCGGCGAGGCCCGCGACGCGACCTCCGACGATCCCACCACCACGGTGATCGAATACGGGTCGGGCGCAGAGCGCGACGCCGAGGACATCAGCGGGCTCCTCGGCGACATCCCGACCGAGCCCGACAGTGAGCTCGACTCGGGGCACATCCACGTCGTGCTGGCTGACGACTACACCCCGCAGAGCGCCGACCAGCTGGCCGTGACGTCGACGTCGCCACATCCGGGGTCGGTCTCCGAGGGCGACACGACGACGACCACCACCACGACGACGACGACCACGACCCCAACGCCCGATCAGGGCAAGCCGCTCAGCGGCGCCGAGATCCCCTGCGTCAACTGAAGCGGTCGTGCAGCTGCGGGTCGTTCTCCCACCACAGCGTCGACTCGGCGACCCGCTCTGGCGGGACGTCGCGGACGCGGTCGAGTTCGGCATCGACGTCAGCCGCGCGGACTTTCTCGTCGACTGAAAGTGCACGCACCAACAGCATGAGAAATGGCAACCCCAGCACGTCACCGAGAATCCACAGGACCCCAGCGCCGATCGACTGATCCACCCGCGGGCCGGGTCCCCAAGGCCGTCCAAGCGCCTGGTAGTAAGCAACCGCGACAAGCGGACCGAGCCACAGCACGACGCCGAGTAGACCATCGCCGATGGTCTCGGCGATGCTGATGACCATCGAGAGCAACTGCGAGTACCGGCGGGGCACCGGATCAGCTTGCAGTCGTGCGTAGAAGTAGCCGAATCCGACTGCCAGCAAGAAGATCTCGGTGGCCGCCCCGACGAGTCTACGTTCGAGTGCAGCCGTGTACCACGGCGTGAGGTACAGCAGCCATGGCGTGGCGAGCATCGCGACGGACGTGGTGAGCGGATGCGCAACGGCGCGGGCCGTCCGCGTGGCGAGCAGGCGATCGAACCTCGTCTGGGCCGCCCCGGCGAGCGCATTTCGCAACACCGTCAGCGGCGTCCCCAGTGCGATCAACATCGGCGCGACGAACAGCAACAGCAGGACCTGAAGTGCGCGCACCCAGAACAACACCTCGGCGTACACGGCGATCGCGCTGATCGTGGCTAGGCCCCAGATTCCGATGCCCATGGCGAAGCACCACGCCGCGCCCCGGTCCACCCCGCAACCGCGGGCCCCGGACCGCAGACACCACCCGTACGCACCGGCTACCAGCACGATGACGACGACGGATGGCACGTCCAAGGTCCACGAAGTGACGGCCGTCGACAGCGTGAGGGGCGCTAGCACCGATTGGACGTTAACCCCAGTCGCTGTCAATCCGCCCTGATGGTGCGCAGAGCTTGCTGGGTCCTAATTTACGGGGGCTCAGCCGAACCGACCGGAGATGTAGTCCTCGGTCGCCTTCTCCCTCGGGTTGGAGAAGATCTTGTCGGTGTCGTCGATCTCGACCAGCTGGCCCGGCTTGCCGGTCGCCTCCAGATTGAAGAACGCGGTCTGGTCACTGACTCGGGCCGCCTGCTGCATGTTGTGCGTGACGATCACGATCGTGAAGTCCTGCTTGAGCTCGGCGATCAAGTCCTCGATCGCCAGCGTGGAGATGGGGTCCAGCGCCGAGCACGGCTCGTCCATGAGCAACACGTCGGGCTGCACCGCGATGGCACGCGCGATGCACAGCCGCTGCTGCTGTCCGCCTGACAGCCCGCCGCCTGGCTTTTCGAGCCGCTCCTTGACCTCATTCCACAGGTTGGCGCTCTTGAGCGACCGCTCGGCCACCTCGTCGAGCGTCTTCTTGCTCCGGACGCCCTGAAGCTTCAGCCCGGCCACCACGTTGTCCCGAATCGACATGGTGGGGAACGGGTTCGGGCGCTGGAACACCATGCCGATGGTCTTGCGCACGCCCACCGGGTCGACGCCTGCCCCGTAGATGTCCTCGCCGTCGAGCAGCACCGAGCCCTCGACGCGCGCGCCGGGGATGACTTCGTGCATGCGGTTCAGCGTGCGCAGCACCGTCGACTTGCCGCAGCCCGACGGGCCGATGAAGGCCGTGACGCTGCGCGGCTGCACCGACAACGCAACGTCGGACACTGCGTGGAAGGACCCGTAGTAGATGTTGACGTCTTTGAGATCGAGTCGCTTGGCCACTGGATTACTCCTAAACCTTCTTGGGGGCAAAGATTTTGGCGACGAACCGCGCGCCGATGTTGAGCACCGCAATCAGCAGGACCAGCGTCAGCGCGGCGCCCCACAGTCGATCCGTTGGCACGGGGTTGCCCCCGCCCGCCCCGGCACCTGCCGCGATCTGGTCGTACATCATGCCCGGCAGCGAGCCCATGAAGCCGCCGAACATGTCGAAGTTGATGGACGCGGCGTAGCCCACCAGGATCAGCAGCGGCGCCGTCTCGCCCATGACGCGGGCCAGCGCCAGCATGATGCCGGTGACGATGCCCGACAACGCCGTCGGGATCACGATGCGGACGATGGTCTTCCACTTCGGCACGCCCAGTGCGTAGGCGGCCTCGCGCAGGTCCATCGGAACGATGCGCAGCATCTCCTCGGTGGCCCGCACGATCACTGGGATCATCAGCAGCACCAAGGCAAGCGAGACGGCGAACCCCGAGCGTTGGAAGCCGAACGTCGCCACCCACAGCGCATAGATGAACAACGCCGCGACGATCGACGGCACACCGGTGAGGATGTCGACCATGAAGGTCGTGAACTTGCCGAGCCGGGTACCGCCGCCATACTCGACGAGATACACCGCGACCATCACGCCGATCGGGATCGAGATGATCGAGCACACGAGGCCCTGCAGCAGCGTTCCGATCAAGGCGTGGTAGACGCCGCCGCCCACTGCGAATGCGGTGGTGCCCGCCTGCGAGTGGGTAAACCAGTCCGCTTGAGTCACCGCGTTGAAACCCTTGGTGACGACGGCGTAGAGCACCCACACCAATGGGATCAGCGCGATCAGCACCGAAAGCGTCACCAGCACGGTGGCGAGGTTGTTCGTGATCTTCCGGCGCACGCTGACGCCGTGGAAGGTCGCGACCTTCACGGGTCGATCCAGTGTCGACGTCACTGTGCACTCCTGTTCTTCGCGCAAGCGCTCATACTCCGAGCGCTCATCACTTGGCACCCCGGCCCGCCACCGCGGCGCGAGCCAGCGAGTTCACTACGAACGTCAGGATGAACAGCACCAGACCGGCGGCGATGTAGGCCCCCGCCTTGTACTCATCGTTGAATTCGCTTGCGGCGGCAGCGATCTTGCTGGCGAAGGTGTAGCCACCGTCGAACAGCGACCACCCGAACTGCTTCTGAACGCCCCGCAGGATGATGAGTAGGGCGATGGTCTCGCCAAGCGCACGGCCGAGGCCGAGCATCGCGCCGCTGATGTAACCCGACAGCCCGAAGGGAAGCACCGTGGTGCGGACCACCTCCCACCGGGTGGCGCCGAGCGCCAACGCCGCCTCGACCTGGCCGCGCGGCGTCTGGATGAACACCTCCCGGGTGACCGCGGCGATGATCGGCAGGATCATCACTGCGAGCACGATGCCGGCGGTGAAGATGGTGCCGCCGCCGGCCACCGACGCGCTGCCGGTCTTGAACAGGAAGAACCAGTCAAGGTTCTCGTTCAGCCACAGCGCGAACGGCTTGATCACCGGCGCCAGTACGTAGATCCCCCAGACGCCGTAGACGATCGACGGCACTGCGGCGAGCAAGTCGACCATGTAACCGAGCGGTCCGGCCAGTCGACGCGGCGAGTACTGAGTGAGGAATATCGCGATGCCGAGGGCCACCGGCATCGCAAGCACCAGGGCGAACACCGAGACGAACACGGTCACCAGCAACAGGTCGAGGATGCCGAAGTGCATCGCCGACGTATCGGTGGTGATCCAGTTGCCGCCGTAGGTGAAGAAGTTCTCCTGGTTGCGGGCCAACGCAGGAATCGCGCGCCACAGCAGGAACACCGCGATCGCCGCAATGAGAACGACGATCAGGATGCCCGAGCCCTCCGCAAGGCCGCGGAAGATCTTGTCTCCCAAGCGAACCTTCGCACCCTTGGAGGGATCGGTGGAGATGGGTTCCGGCACGGGAAAGGGTGAAGCGATCACTTCACCCGATCCCGCATCGGCTGGATTCGGTATCGTCACGTCGACCCTATCGGTCATTGGTCCCGGATCCCATCCTCACCGCTGTCGTGCTGTCGCGCCAGGCAACTACGCAATTGCGTCTACGGACTTCAGCAGGCGCTCCTTGAAGGCGTCGGGCAGCGGTACGAACCCGGCCGACGACAGGCTCGCCTGGCCCTGATTGGCCGACACCGTCAGGAACGACTTGACCGCTGCGGCGGTGTCGGCGTCGTAGCCCTTCGAGCACACGATCTCGTAGGTCGCAAGCATCAGCGGGTAGGCGCCTGCGGCCTTGGTGGCATACAGCGCGTCCAGGTCGAGCGCGAGGTCAAGGCCGTCGGCCTTGAACTTCGCGTCACCGACCGCTGCCTTGGTCGAATCGTCGGTCAACGCGACCGCGCCCGCGCCACTGTCGATCTGTGCGAACGGCAGGTTCGCCGCCGCTGCCGGGCTCTTCTCGACGTATCCGATGGCACCGTCAGTGGCCTGCACGGCCTGCACGACGCCGGCGGACTTCGCGGCGCCTTCGCCCGCGCCGCCCTGGAACTCCTTGCCAGCACCCTTGGTCCATGTCTGGGGCGCGGCGGCGGTCAGGTACTTCTGGAAGTTGTCGGTGGTGCCCGAGGAGTCGTTGCGGTAGATCGGGGTGATCTTCGTAGCAGGCAGCGTCGTCCCCGAGTTCAGTGCGGCGATCGCCGGGTCGTTCCACGTGGTGATGGCGCCGGTGAAGATCTTGGCCAGCAGGTCCGCGTTCAGCACCAGCTTGTCCGCACCCTGGACGTTGTAGGCCAACGCGATTGGGCCGAACACCAGCGGCAGGTTCCAGGCCGGGTTGCCGCCGCAGCGCGCTGCGGCCGGGTCGACCTGGTCCTTGGACAGCGCTGAGTCGGAGCCCGCGAAGTCGACCTGCTTGGCGATGAACTGGGTGACGCCTGCGCCCGAACCGGTCCCGTTGTAGGAGAGCGTCTTCCCGCTGCACGCTTGACCCCACGCCTTGTTGAACTCGGCGATCGCGTTCTGCTGGGCGGTCGAACCCTCGGCGGTCAGCGTGTTCTTCCCACCGCAGTCGGCGGAGGCCGACGACGAACTACCCGCAGCGCTGGAGGAGGAGGTTCCGGCGTTGTTGTCACTGCCGCAGGCGGTCAGCGTCAGGGCGGCGATCGCCGTCGCGGAGACTGTCGTGCCAAGTACCTTGCCAAAGCGATTGAGCTTCACTTATCCCACTTTCGATTGTCGGCCTCAAGACTCTCCGGCAACGTATTCGCCGCTCATGGACGGTTCGGGGATGAAAAGTGAACGCAAGGTGAACAGGCTCAGCAGCTTCACAGCTGAGCGGCTAACGCAGGGTGTACGCGACATCCGTACTGAAGACCTCGAAACCCAGCTTGCGATAGGTCCTTACGGCGGCTGAGTTATTTGCCTCGACGTAAAGCATCACCGTCGACTCGGCCCCGAGCCGCTCCGCGAGATGACGCAGACCCACCAGCGTCAACAACGCACCGATGCCACGGCCCTGGGTCGTCGGATCGACGGCCACCACGTAGACCTCACCGAGCTGCGGGCCGTGCACTTTAGTCCAGTGAAAACCGAGCATCTTGCCCGATTCTTCGTCAGTCGCAAGGAACAATCCTGCTGGATCGAACCACGGCTCAGCGCTCCGCTCGGCGACGTCGGCCTCGGTCCAGCCGCCTTGTTCGGGATGCCATGCGAAGGCCGCGTTGTTGACCCGCAGCAGCTCCTCGGCGGCGTCGGGGCCGGGGTATGTCGCCACCCGCACCCCGTCGGGGATGGGATCGGCTGGAAGATCCGCCAGCGACCGGCGCATCTGCAGGAGTTGGCGTGCGGACGCGAGGCCAAGTGCGGCTGCCGTCGCCCTGGCGGGCTCGAGGTCTCCGTGTGCCCAGACTCTGGCGCCTGCACCGCCCTCGGTGAGCCCGGTGCGGATCAACGCCGCGCCGATGCGCCTGCGACGGGCCGTTGGATGGACGACGAGCTCCCCCATCGCGGTGGAATCGGCGGTCGCCGCCACCAGATTGAGATAGCCGACCACGGTCCCGCCGTCTTCGGCCACCAGGTGTCTGGTGCGGTCGTGGGAGAGCTCGCGCAGCACCTGGTCACCCACGGGGGCGACGCCGTCGTGGGCGGTGGCCGCGGCGATGACGTCCCGAATTTGGCGTTGGTCGGCGTCCGAGAGGGCAGCGCGCCAGGCCAGCGCGGTCACTGACTGTGCAGCGGGTCGGTCAGCGCTTCCGGCGCGTCCGCATAGGCGTCGACGTCCTCGAACTCGTCGGCGACCTCGGCGGCGCCGGGAGCGGGCGGGCGGCCCCTCGCGGGCCGGACGGCCTTGTAGCCAACGTTGCGCACCGTGCCGATCAACGACTCGTATTCGGGACCGAGCTTGGCCCGCAGCCGGCGAACGTGGACGTCGACGGTACGAGTGCCACCGAAGAAGTCGTATCCCCAGACCTCCTGAAGGAGCTGCGCTCTGGTGAACACCCGGCCCGCGTGCTGCGCCAGGTACTTCAGAAGCTCGAATTCCTTGTAGGTCAAGTCGAGTGGGCGACCGCGCAGGCGGGCAGTGTAGGTGCCCTCGTCGATCACCAGTTCGCCGAGGTTGACCTTGCCGAGGTTCTCCTGATCGGCGGCGCCTCCGCGGCGTCCGACCAGAAGCCGCAACCGCGCATCGATCTCGGCGGGCCCGGTGCCGGGCAGCAGAATCTCGTCGAGCCCCCAATCGACGTTGATGGCAACGAGTCCGCCCTCGTTGACCACTGCGACCACTGGAACCAACGTTCCCGTCGTACCCAACAGCCGACACAATCCGCGCGCGGCCGCGAGATCAGTGCGCGCGTCGACGATCGCCACATCCGCGGTGCCGGCCTCCAGAAGAGAGGACACCTCAGTCGGCGCCGACCGCACGTTGTGTGCGAGCAGCGACAGCGAAGGCAGTACCGAGTCGGGATGCGGGTCGACGGTCAGTAGCAGTAGATCCAACGGGTCCTCCATCACGCCTCTGGGAGATGAACCCGGCTCCGACGGCTTCGGCGAAGTGCGGTCATCTCCCAGATTCATGGCTGACACGTGGCCGTTACCGGCCCACGATCGTCTAACGATAGCGTGCCACCAGCCGATTAGCCGCGCCGAGCGCAACAGGCCACGCAGAGCGCATTCCCAGGTCGCTCCGCTCTGCCCCCGGAGTGGGCAAGAATGTCCCAGTGCGCAAGGTGCTGATCGGAGTAGTGGCGAGCTTGACGACCCTGGTCGTCGTCGCCGTCGGCGCCGACTTCGGCGGGGCCATCTATGCGGAGTACCGCTGGGCGCGCAGCGTGCGCAGCGCCAACGGCTTGGGTTTCGACCCCTGGGTCGGCATCCTCGGATTTCCCTTTTCCACGCAGGCGATGAACCGCAGATACAGGGAAGTGGAGATCCGCGCAGGCGGCGTCGACCATCCGGTCGTCGGCAAGGTGTCGCTCGAGGCGACCATGCACTCGGTCGATCTGAGCCAGACGTCGTGGCTGGCGGAACCGGACGCCAAGCTTCCCATCAGAAGGCTGGAGAGCCGCATCATCATCGACTCGACGCACGTCGGCCGCTTCATGAACATCAAGGACCTGCTCGTCGAAGCCCCGCCCAAGGAGACCAACGATCCGACGGGCGGCACCACCGAGTCGGGCATCTCGAGCAATACCGGTCTGGTCTTCACCGGCACGCCGACGTCCGCCGGCTTCGACGAGAAAGTGAGCGTGTCGGTAGACCTCTCCGTCGTCGGCGAGGAACAGACGACCCTCGTCACCACCGCCACCGGGGTACTCACCGGTGCAGGAACAGCCGACCGGGAGGTGCCCGAGCAGAAGCGTGCCGCGGTGCTGGCCGCGTTCAGCATCAGCATCCCCGGCCAGAAATTGCCGTTCGACCTCAAGCCGACCAGTGAGGGGGTCCGCGGGTCCGACCTCATCATCGAAGGCATCACCACGGGAGTAACCGTGACCCTGAGCGGGTTCAAACAGTCATGAGCTCATCAGTCGTCGTCGTGCTCGCGGTGGCCATCGCCGCGTTCGGGGTGGCGTTTTTCATCGGACGGCTGCTGACGTTGCGTTCCGGGATGTTGCGCGACGCGAAGGCGGCGGCTGACGTCGACACCTCGGATATGGGGTTGTCCACCACTGGCCCCACGGTGGTGCACTTCACCGCCGAGTGGTGCGGACCGTGTGCGGCGGTGCGACGGGTGGTCGACCAGGTCTGCGACGAACTGCCACAGGTGGCCCATGTCGAGCTCGACATGGACGCCAATCCGGCGATAGCGCGTCGACTTTCGGTTTTGTCGCTGCCGACGACGATCGTCTTCGGCTCCGACGGTCGCCCCCTGTTCCGCATGAGTGGGGTCCCGAAGGCCGCTGACCTGCGCGCCGCACTCGAACCGTTATTGGCTTGACGGCCATGTCTTTGGGTAAGCTGTCGGACGTGTCCGCCCGCCTCGAGCTCATGCTCACCAAGCGCCGCACAGTCGACCTGTGCCGCGTTGCGGGTTGTTGCTGTTGTTGTCGTAGCTGCTGAGTAGCCGCGCCGCTTTCTCCCGCCGCACTCGGAGCAGCCCCCCGCGGGTATGCCCGCGATCCGTTTTGACAACAACAGGAGCATTCTCGTGTCGAACAAGACCACCGGACCAGACCAGGTAGACGTCCGAGGACCGCGCTTCACGGCGTGGGTCACCACCGCCGTGATCGTGGCCACGCTCGTCGCTTCGGTATTCAGCAACACTCCCGCGGCGATCATCCTCGGCGTACAAGCCGTCGTCTTCGCCGTCGGTGCCGTCGGCGGCCCGCGCAAGCACCCGTACGGGCGCATCTTCGCGACCTTCGTGGCACCGCGCCTCGGTCCGGTGACCGATCGCGAACCGGTGCCACCGCTGAAGTTCGCGCAAGCAGTCGGCTTCGTGTTCACGGTTGTCGCCGCGGTCGGCTTCGCCAGCGGGCTAAGCCTGGTCGGCCTCATCGCGACGGCATTCGCGTTGGTCGCAGCCTTCCTGAACGCCGCCTTCGGCATCTGCCTCGGCTGCCAGCTCTACCCGCTCGTCGCACGCCTGCGCCGAGTGGCCACTCCGGCCTGACCTGAAACACTAAGTAATCGAAGGGATTTCGTACATGGCTCGCTCCGACGTGCTAGTCACCACCGAATGGGCAGAGAGCAATCTCGACGCGCCCAACACCGTCTTCGTAGAGGTCGACGAAGACGCGAGCGCCTACGACGGCGGCCACATCGCCGGCGCCGTGAAACTGGACTGGAGGTCCGACCTTCAGGATCCGGTCAAGCGCGACTTCGTCGACGCACAGCAGTTCTCCAAGTTGCTGTCCGACAAGGGAATCGGCAACGACGACACGGTGATCCTCTACGGCGGAAACAACAATTGGTTCGCCGCGTACGCGTACTGGTACTTCAAGCTCTACGGGCACCGCGAAGTCAAGCTGCTCGACGGAGGCCGCAAGAAGTGGGAACTCGACGGACGCCCGCTGTCGGCAGACAAGGTCGAGCGCCCCGCCACGTCGTACACCGCCCAGGCTCCCGACCTGTCGATCCGGGCGTTCCGCGACGAGGTCATCGCCGCCATCGGCGCCAAGAACCTGGTCGACGTCCGCTCCCCCGACGAGTTCTCCGGCAAGATCCTGGCTCCCGCCCACCTGCCGCAGGAGCAGAGCCAGCGTCCCGGACATATCACCGGCGCCATCAACGTTCCGTGGAGCAAGGCGGCCAACGACGACGGGACCTTCAAGTCCGACGATGACCTCGCCAAGCTGTACGCCCAGGCTGGCCTGGACGGAGCGAAGGAGACCATCGCCTACTGCCGGATCGGGGAGCGCTCGTCGCACACCTGGTTCGTGCTGCAGGAGCTGCTCGGCCACCAGAACGTGAAGAACTATGACGGCAGTTGGACTGAATATGGCTCCCTGGTGGGGGTCCCGATCGAGTTGGGAAGTTGATTATGTGCTCCGCACCGAAGCAAGGAATTACATTGCCCGCCAACGTTGACCTCGAGAAGGAGACGGTCATCACGGGCCGCGTCCTGGATGGCTCCGGCCAGTCCGTCGGCGGGGCGTTCGTGCGCCTGCTCGACTCGTCCGACGAATTCACGGCCGAGGTCGTGGCGTCGGCCACCGGCGACTTCCGCTTCTTCGCCGCGCCGGGGACGTGGACGCTGCGTGCGCTCTCGCCTGCGGGCAACGGCGATGCCAGCGTCGCGCCGTCGGGTGCGGGCATCCACGAAGTCGACGTCAAGGTCGCCTGACACTCATCGAAGACTGAGCACTAGACTCTTCGTCGTGGTGCTCTTCTTCGAGATCATGCTCGTGGCGGCGGTGGTGGTCATCACCTGGTTCGCGCTGTACGCGGTGTACCGGCTCATCACCGACGACCTGTGACGTCCGAGGACGACGCATCGTTTGCGGGGTTGTCCGCATCCGGTGACGAGGCATTGGCCGCGGCCGCCGAGCGCAGCAAGGTGACCTCAGCCCGCAACATCCCGGCTTTCGACGACCTTCCCCTGCCTGGCGATACCGCCAATCTGCGCGAGGGCGTCAACCTCAGTGACGCGTTGCTCGCGCTGTTGCCGCTCGTCGGCGTGTGGCGAGGCGAAGGCGAAGGGCACTCCGCCCAAGGCGACTATCGATTCGGCCAGCAGATCGTGGTGTCCCACGACGGCGGCGACTATCTGAACTGGGAAGCCCGGTCGTGGCGGCTGTCCGAATCGGGTGACTACGTATCCCCTGGGCTCCGTGAGACCGGCTACTGGCGGTTCGTCGACGACCCAAGCGATCCCGCTGAAACTCAGGCCATCGAGCTGCTGCTCGCCCACTCCGCCGGCTACGTCGAGTTGTTCTACGGCCATCCGCTGAATCTGTCGTCATGGGAGTTGGCCACCGACGCGTTGGCCCGCAGCAAGTCGGGCGCGTTGGTGGGCGGGGCCAGGCGGCTGTACGGAATCGTCGAGGGCGGCGACCTCGCCTACGTCGAGGAGCGCGTGGACGCCGACGGTGGTCTGGTGCCGCATCTGTCCGCCCGGCTTGCGCGGTTCGTCGGCTAGTGGCCCTTCGACTACTCGCGGCCGCGGGCGCCGCAGCGGCATTACTCAGTGCGTGTGGGTCCGAGCAGCCACCAGCACCGGCCAGCACCCAACCCACCACTCAGCACGGGGCCTACGCCGAATGCCTCGCCGAGCACGGGGTGCCGACGCCGCCCGCAGGCCCGGCCGCTCCGCCGGGCGTCGACGCGCAGACTTGGGCCGACGCGCAGAAAGCCTGCGCGAGCAAGGCTCCCGGACCCGCCAGCTAGTGCCGGGCCAACCGAGCCCAGACATGGAGCGGCCCCCGAGCCTTGGTTCCTGGTCGGACAAAACCGAGGGGCTCGGGGGCCGGGTGGCTGCGGAGAATTCGCTAGCGCGCGCAGGTGATCCGCACGTAGAGCAACGAATACTCCCGGTGCTGCTAGCGGGCAGCCACCTCACATGTCCATATGTCATTCAATTTCTCGGACCACCTCCCTTCTCGTGTACGAGCGACCGTACTCCCGAACCGATGGCCCGACAACCGATTTTCGCGACTTGTCAGGGTTCGCGGGCGATGGCCGCATGGACGAGCGCGGCGAGTTCGGCGGCCATCGGTGGTGTGCGCAGCGATTCACCGTCAAGGGTGTGCACACGGGCGGCCAGCGTCACGCTCGATAACAGCCAGACACCTTGAGCAGCAAGAAGATCGGTCTTCCGCAAAAGCGCCTGTTCGCACGCGAGGCCACGCTCCCGGGCCGCGCCGAACAATGCCTGCGCGGTGGTGCCCGACAAGATCGGCAACGACGTCGGCGGCGTCACCAACGCGCCATCGACGTAGATGACGACCGTCGAGCGAGGACCCTCCAGCACGAATCCGTCCGAGCTCAGGAACACCGCCTCGTCCGCTCCGAGCGCCGCGGCGTGGCGCAACGCGGCGACGTTGACCGCATATGACACCGACTTCGCACCAGCCAGCGACCACGGGGCCGCAGACCCGGCGCCAGGAAGGCCCCGGTCCAGCGTGACGGCCTCGACTCCGTCTCTGCGCGCCGCCGCCACCCGGGCTGGCACCGGAGACACCGTCACGAACCCGACCGACCCTCCGTCGCGGCGGCGCCCGTAGACCATTCGCAACACCCCCTCGTCGGCCGCGCCCCATCGAGCCACCGCGGCGGTGACCGCGGTACGCCACGTTGCGAGCTCCGGGGGAGCGAGGCCGACGATCGCGGCGGAGGTGCCAAGCCGGGCCAGGTGCGCCTCGAGCAGACTCGGCCGACCGTCGCGCAGCAGCAGCGTCTCGAACACGCCGTCGCCGCGCACGAACAATGGGTCGTCGGCGCATACGACGGGCAGACCCGGCGCCGAGACGCGGCCGTCCAACGTGACGACCAGTTCGTGTTCCTGGCCCATGGGCATGACGGTAACCGGCTCACCGCTCCGTAGAGTTGAGTGATGTCCGCCGTTCCCGCGCCCGAGCAAGGTCCAGATGTCGGCGCCGTGTGGCATTACGGCGATCCGTTCGGCGAACAGCGCGCCGCCGCCGAAGCCGTCGCGCTCGTCGACCGTTCGCACCGCGCCACCCTGAAGTTGACCGGCAACGACCGGCGAAGCTGGCTGCACACCCTCTCCAGCCAGCACGTCAGCGACCTGCCCGACGGTGCGGTCACCGAGAATCTCAACCTCGACGGCCAGGGACGTGTCGAAGATCACTGGATGCAGACCCAACTCGACGGCGTCACCATCCTGGACACCGAGCCGTGGCGGGGCGAGCCGCTGCTGACCTACCTCCGCAGGATGGTGTTCCGGGCCGATGTGACGATCGAACCCGCCGAACTGGCAGTGCTGACGCTGCTCGGGCCGGGAGCGGCCGCCGCGGCCGTGCTCGCGGTGCTCGGCCTGGACGCTTTGCCTGCCGTGTGGACCGCATTGCCGCTGGCAGATGGTGGGTTCGTGCGAACGCTGCCCGATTCGGAGGTGGACGTCGTCGTACCGAGCGACACCGCCGCCGAGTGGCGGGAGCGGCTGGTCGCGGCGGGCGTCCGTCCAGCGGGCGTCTGGGCCTACGAGGCGCGTCGCGTAGCGGCCCTGCATCCCCGCCTCGGCGTCGACACCGACGATCGGACGATCCCGCACGAAGTCAGCTGGATCGGCGGGCCCGGGGAGGGCGCCGTGCACCTGAACAAGGGGTGCTACCGAGGGCAGGAAACCGTCGCCCGCGTGCACAACGTGGGTAAACCGCCGCGGATGCTGGTGCTGCTGCATCTGGACGGCTCGGCGGACCGCCCGGTCACGGGTGACCCGGTGCTGACCGGCGGAAAGCCGGTCGGACGACTGGGCACCGTCGTCGACCACGTGGACCTCGGTCCCATCGGCCTTGCGCTGCTCAAGCGTGGGTTGCCTGCCGACACCGAACTGACCACGGGGGGCGAGTCGGCGGTGGCCGCGGTCATCGACGCCGATTCCCTGCCACCCTCCGACGTCGTCGGGGCGGGTCGGCTCGCGATCCAACGGCTGCGCAGCGACAAGAGATGAGCGCTCCGCGGCCGCGCTGGGGTAGGCCTGCCAGCATGAGACCGCGAGGCACGGTAAAGTGTTGACAGGACAATAAACACACAGATCGGAGCCGCCTGAGCATCGGGCCGCTCCGTTATTGCGCGAGGGGGTCCCCCATGGGCCGCGGCCGAGCAAAGGCAAAGCAGACTAAGGTCGCGCGTGAGCTCAAATACAGCTCACCGCAGACCGATTTCACGCAGCTACAGCACGAGCTGTCGCACGCTCCCGACGACCCCATTGGCAGTCGCGTAGTCGACGAAGTGCCCGAGGAGTGGGCCGAAGAGGACGACTGGCGGCGCTAGCCCCTGCCGGTCGCGGCCGGCGCACGCACGGTCAGAATCGCGGGTGTTGTCCGACGAGTTGCGTGCGCGGCTCGCCCTTCTTGCCCTTCTTGACGACGCCAAGCGTCCAGCAATCGAGGTGGCGAGCCGTCAGGATCGCAAGGGCCCGGTCGGTGTCTTCTGGCGCGACCACGGCGACCATGCCGATGCCCATGTTGAACGTCTTGTCCATCTCGGACCGCTCGATGCGGCCGCGCTGGGCGATCATGGCGAACACCGGGGCGGGTGTCCAAGTGCCCCTGTCCATCTCCGCGATCAGGCCGTTGGGAACCACGCGCTCGAGATTGCCTGCCAAACCACCACCCGTGACGTGGCAGAACACGCGAACCTGCGTCTCCGCCGCCAGTGCGAGGCAGTCCTTGGCATAGATCCGGGTGGGCTCCAGCAGCTCTTCCCCAAGCGTGCGACCGAACTCCTCGACGTGACCGTTGAGGTCCATCCGGTCGATCTCCAACAGCACCTTGCGGGCCAGGGAGTACCCGTTGGAGTGCAACCCGGTCGACGACATCGCGATGATCACGTCGCCCGGCTTGACGCGTTCGGGTCCGAGCACGTCATCGGCTTCGACGACGCCGACACCGGTGGCCGATACGTCGTAGTGGTCTGGCGGCATGACACCGGGATGCTCCGCGGTCTCACCGCCGAGCAGCGCGCAGCCGGCCATCACGCAGCCGTCGGCGATGCCGGACACGATCTCGGCGACTCGCTCGGGCACGGTGCGGCCAACGGCGATGTAGTCCTGGAGGAACAGCGGCTCCGCGCCGCAGACGACGAGGTCGTCGACGACCATGGCGACGAGGTCCAGCCCGACGGTGTCGTGCTTGTCCATGGCCTGGGCGATGACCAGCTTGGTGCCCACCCCGTCGGTCGACGACGCAAGCACCGGCTCGCGGTACCCCCCGCGCAGGGCGAACATTCCTGCGAAGCCGCCAAGGCCGCCTCGCACCTCGGGTCTGGTGGCCTTCTTCGCCAGCGGTTTGAACAATTCGACGGCGCGATCCCCCGCGTCTATGTCCACTCCGGCCGAGGCGTAGGAGGTGCCGGCACGTCCTTCGGCTCGCTTGCCCTCGCTCATCGCGCCCAAGGCTACCGGTCGCCACGACAACCGTGCACGCGCCACCGCCGGCAAATTGTCGGTCCACCACCCGCGGGGGTACGGCGTGTGACACGCTCAGCGCTCATGAACGGACTTCGCCTGCTCGCCCCTGCTACCGCCATGGCCATCCTGAGCTCGCTCGGATCCGTCCCGACGGCCGCCGCGACGCCTGGCATCGACGTCGCGGCGGAGACGATCTCCCAGGCCATCTTCCACGGGCACGACTACGTGACGAGGCAAATCACCATCCAGCCCGGCGGAAGTACGGGTTGGCACTGGCATGCGGGCGAGGTGTACGGCGTGATCCGGGAGGGCACGCTGACGCACTACGCCGCGGACTGCTCGGTCGACGGAGTGTTCCCGACGGGCAGTCCCGTGACGGAGGCCACCGGCTCGAACCACGTGCACCTCGGCCGGAACCTCGGTCCCGATCCGCTGGTGATGTGGGTGAACTACGTCGAGCCAGCGGGCGGGCCGCTCGCCACCAGCGTGCCGAATCCCGGCTGCGAATTCGAATGACCCATAGCGGGTAATCCATCAGTACGGCAGCTCCGAATGCCTTCGCAGGCGGCCCGTTACTGATGGAGGAGTTTTGTCGGATTCCAACACCCGTTGTCTGGTGACCGGGGCAACCGGGTACATCGGCGGGCACCTGATCCCCGTATTGCTCGAACGAGGCCACACCGTGCGCGCGCTGGCGCGTAACCCCGACAAGTTGAACGACGCGCCCTGGCGCGAGCGAGTCGAGGTGGCCAGGGGCGACCTCGGCGATCCCGATTCGTTGACGGCGGCGTTTGACGACGTCGACGTCGTCTACTACCTGGTGCACTCGATGGGCACGTCGTCCGACTTCGTGTCCGAGGAAGCCAAGGCGGCTCGCAACGTCGTGACCGCCGCGCAGCAGGCCGGAGTGAAACGGATCGTCTACCTGTCGGGGCTTCATCCCGACGGCGACGTCGCCGACCTGTCTCCACATCTGAGGTCGCGGACGGCGGTCGGCGACATCCTCATCGAGTCCGGCATCGAGTCCGGCATTGAGGCCGTCGTGCTTCAGGCTGGCATCGTCGTCGGGTCCGGGTCGGCGGCGTTCGAGATGATCAGGCACCTGACCGACCGGCTACCGGTGATGACGACACCGAAGTGGGTGAGCAACAAGATCCAGCCCATCGCCATCGACGACGTGCTGCACTACCTCGTCGAAGCCGCCACGGCGCCGATATCCGAATCCCGCACCTGGGACGTAGGCGGTCCGGACGTGCTGGAGTACGGCGAGGCGATGCAGGTCTACGCCGACGTGGCCGGGCTCAGCAAGCGGATCATCATCGTGTTGCCCCTGCTGACCCCTTCGCTCGCCAGCTGGTGGGTGGGGCTGGTGACCCCGATCCCGTCGGGGCTGGCACGTCCGCTGGTCGAGTCTCTGCACTGCGACGCGGTGGTCTCCGAGCACGACGTCGATGGTGTCATTCCGCCGCCACCTGGCGGTCGGGCCGGCTACCGAGCTGCAGTGATCAAGGCGTTGCAGAGTGACGGCACCGCGTCACAGGGTGGACGCAGACATCTGGCTAGGCTGAGTTCGCCTGCGCCGCAGTAGTTCTCAGAGCCGACGCTTTCAGGGCCTACGCAACGCCGAGACGTTGTCGTTGTCGGTCACCGGAGCATTGCTGCGCGCGGTGTTGGCCAACATGTGCTCGATGACGTTCTTGCCGAGCGCGGACTCGCCTGGTAGCTCGATCGGGTAGTTGCCGTCGAAGCACGCCGAGCACAACCGGGTCGCCGGTTGCTCGGTGGCGGCGATCATGCCCTGCCTGCTGATGTAGCCGAGGGAGTCGGCACCGATGGCGCGTCGCACGCCGTCGACCATGTTTTCCTCGTCGGCGCCGATGCTGGACGCATTCGCGATGAGCTCGGCCGGAGTGGCGAAGTCGATGCCGTAGAAGCAGGGCCACTTCACCGGTGGCGAAGCGATCCGCACGTGCACCTCGAGGGCGCCTGCCTCACGCAGCATCCGGATCAGCGCACGCTGAGTGTTGCCGCGCACGATCGAGTCGTCGACGACGATCAGGCGCTTGCCGCGGATGACTTCCTTGAGCGGGTTGAGCTTCAGCCGGATGCCCAACTGGCGGATGGTCTGCGACGGCTGGATGAAGGTGCGGCCCACGTAGGCGTTCTTCATCAGCCCCTGTCCGTAGGGGATGCCCGACCCCTGGGCGTAGCCGACGGCCGCCGGGGTGCCGGACTCAGGGACGCCGATCACCAGGTCGGCTTCGACGGGCTTCTCGGCGGCGAGCCTGCGGCCGATGTCGACGCGGGTGCCGTGCACCGACCGGCCGGCGATGATGCTGTCGGGACGGGCCAGGTAGACGTACTCGAAGACGCAGGCCTTGGGAGTCGGGTTGGCGAAGCGGGTGGACCGCACGCCGTCGGCGTCGATCGCCAGGAGTTCGCCGGGTTCGATGTCCCGTACGAAGGACGCACCGACGATGTCCAGCGCCGCAGTCTCCGATGCGACGACCCAGCCGCGGTCGAGCCGGCCGAGGGAAAGCGGCCGCACCCCGTGAGGGTCGCGGGCCGCGTAGAGCGTGTTCTCGTCCATGAACGTCAGGCAGAACGCGCCGCGGACCGTCGGCAGCAGCTCGAGGGCGGCCTGTTCGAGGGTGGCGTCGGCGGCGCCGTGGGCCAGCAGCGCTCCGAGGATGTCGGAGTCGGTGGTCGCCGCGGGTGCGCCGCGGGTGCTGATGAGTCCTGCCTCCCGCGCGCGGGTCGCCAAATCAGTGGCGTTGACCAGGTTTCCGTTGTGACCGAGTGCGACGCCCGTGCCCGCGGCGGTGTTGCGAAACACCGGCTGGGCGTTCTCCCACGTCGTGGAGCCCGTGGTGGAATACCGGCAGTGGCCGATCGCGACGTGTCCGTGCATTGCAGCCAGCGTCTGCTCGTCGAAGACCTGGCTGACCAGCCCTAGATCCTTGAACACCAACACCTGCGAGCCGTCGGCGACGGCGATGCCCGCCGCCTCCTGGCCACGGTGTTGCAGCGCATAGAGGCCGTAGTAAGTGAGCTTCGCCACTTCTTCGCCGGGAGCCCAGACGCCGAAGACGCCACACTCTTCTTTCGGGTCGTCTTCTGGGGGCTCGACGGTCACAGTGGCTGCTCCCTGGGGGCGGTGGGTGACGTTGTTCAGTCTACGGGCTGATGCCGCCGTTCGCGGAATCAGACATGGCACCCAACGACGGTGTCAGCAAAATCAACGCCGCCGCGCCCACATTCATTTCGCCGGCCCGCCGACGCATTCAGCTCGTCAGCCCGCCGACGCTTTCAGCTCGTCAGCCCGCCGACGACGGGCAACCAGTCGGCGAGCTCGACCGCCCGTGCCCCGGACAGCCGCAACGACCCGTCGGCGACGGCATCGGGCAGCACGCGCAGGCCGGTGGCCAGCAGCAGCCAGGTGCGCGGATCGGTCTCGGCGACGTTCGGCGGGTTGCCCCGCGTGTGGCTGAGGCCCGATATGCATTGCACCGCAACGAATGGCGGAACCCTGAGCTCGACCGTCGCGCCAGGGGCCAACGCGGCGAGCGTACGAGCGGTGAGCCGGACCGCCTCGCCGAGGCTGGCGCGGTCGGGCGCGGGCGAAGTGTCGTCAAGGAGCCAGTCGGCAACGGCCGACACGGACGCGCGAGTCTTCGTCGGATCCGCAGTACGCCGGGCGGCCATACCCTAGTGTGCCTGGGAAATGTCGCGAAATCCGGCCATCGACCGCCACCACCCTCCATACAAGCTGGCAGGTGCGGTGCTCTTGATAGTCCTCGCAGCCGTTGGCACGTTGATATGGCTCCAGTTCCGGGGCGCCTTCACGTCACGCACCAACCTGACAGTGGTATCTCCGCGGGCCGGCCTGGTCGTGGATCCCGGTTCGAAGGTCACGCTCAACGGCGTCGAGATCGGCCGGGTGATGGGACTCTCGACGGCCGAGGTCGACGGCGTCGAACAGGCGCAGATCGCACTCGAAGTAGATCCGCGGTATGTGCATCTGATCCCGGCCAACGTCGTCGCCGACGTCAGGGCCAGCACCGTCTTCGGGAACAAGTACATCGCCTTCAGTTCACCGGAAGACGCTTCGCCACAACAGGTTGCGGACAATGCGATTATTCGCGCGCAGTCGGTCACCACCGAGTTCAACACGTTGTTCGAGACGGTCACGGACATCGCGGAGAAGGTCGATCCGATCAAGCTGAACCAGACGTTGACCGCGACGGCCCAGGCGCTGACGGGGCTGGGCTCCAGGTTTGGGCAATCGATCGACGACGCCAACGTGATCCTCGACGACGTCAATCCGCGAATGCCACAGCTGCGCAACGACATCGCGCAGACGGCCATCCTCGCCGACGTGTATGCCGACGCATCCGCGGACCTGTTCGAGGGGCTCGACGCTGCCGCGACCACCGCGCGCACGCTCAACGACCAGCGGCACGACGTCGACGCCGCCTTGATGGCAGCGGTCGGATTTGGCAGCACCGCGGCGGACACGTTCGAGCGCGCCGGGCCGTACCTGGTGCGCAGCGCGGCAGACCTCGTCCCGACGACGAAGCTGCTCGACGACTACCGCGGAATGATCTTGTGCACCATTCGGAACTACAGCGAGGTTGGGCCGCTCATCGCAAGGTCGCTCGGTGGGAACGGATACTCGCTGGCCCAATACGGCACGCTGCTCGGCTTCGGCGCGGGCAACCCGTTCGTCTACCCGGACAATTTGCCGCGCATCAACGCGCGCGGTGGTCCAGAGGGCCGCCCCGGATGCTGGCAGAAGGTGACGCGCCACCTGTACCCGGCGCCGTATCTGGTGATGGACACCGGGTTCGACCTCGCTCCGTACAACCACGTCGAGTTGGGCCAACCGATCGCCAACGACTACGTATGGGGCCGCCAGGTCGGCGAGCAGACCATCAACCCGTGACGGTTGACCTCAAGCTTTCTTGAGGTCCTACCGTTTGCGCATGACGTTCAAACAACACGAGATCGAATTCATGCAGGGCGCCGAGCTCGGCAGGTTGGCCACCGTCCAACCCGACGGCACCCCACAGGCCAGCCCGGTCGGATTCACCTTCAACGAAGAACTCGGAACCATCGACGTTTCGGGCTATCGGATGTCGAAGAGCCGGAAGTTCCGGAACCTCGCCACCAATCCCAACGTCGCCTTCGTGGTCGACGACATCGTCTCCCGCGACCCGTGGCGGGTGCGGTGTCTGGAGATCCGCGGTACCGCCACGCAGGCGCAGGCGCAGGCAGAGGCTGCGGTGGGCGCGGCCGGCGACGAGCTCGATACCGCGATCATTCGGATTACCCCGCGCCGCATCATCGCCTTCGGTATCGATGACCCCGAAACGGAGCCGCACCAGTTGAAGACGGACGCCCGCGACGCCTGAGCTGGACTGCGTGGGCTGCGACGGCCCCGGCCTCGTTGCTCGCCAGGTGCGCGAGCATGGGGGCGAGCAGGCTGCCCGACCGCGAGTGCAGCCAGCCGAACGCCCAGCCCGCCGCTCCCGTTACGAGCACCGTGCCGACGACCGGCTCCCCCGCGCCGCGGGCATCGGCAACGTGCGACAGCGCGAAGGCGGTGGCCTGCAACAGCCGACCCCACCTCCGCCCGAACGCCTCGGCGGCCAGCGTGCCAAGCGCCCCGCGGAAGGCCGCTTCCTCGGACCACACGGTGCCGACCGGGATCCGAATCAGGAGCCATCCGGTCACCGGCTCCGGTAGCTCGCGTTCGGCCATTGCCTCACGCACCCGAGGCAGCGCCGTGGCCGCCGCGACCCCAGCCGAGACGACGGCGGCCGCCACGACACCAAGCCGCAGCCCACGCCAGAGCTCGGGCGGGCGCAACCCGAGCGGCGCATTCACCACCGCGACCAGCCCGGCACTCCCGGCGGCATGCAACGGCACCAGCGCCCGGGCCGGCACCCGCGGGGCGACCAGTCCACTCCACGCCACCAATCCCGCGGCCAGCCCAACCGCACGAATTCGCTCACTGGCCACTAATATCCGGGCCCGTCGGCACCGTTGGACGCTTCCATCGCAGCCCGCACCCGGTCCGTGTCGTGCGGCGTCCAGCCGTCCGGCGGCGCCACGGCCACCCAACCGTCCAGAATCGTGTTGCTGTAGTTGTGGCCGTGACCGGCTGGCACCCCGCTGGCATTCGTCATGTCGGCACTCACCTGCCAGAACGTGATGATCGGGTACCAACTCATCGATGCCGTTCGGTCCGCGCCCCGCCGCTCGACGAGCCAGTCCGGACGCGAGAACAGCAGGTCCGGCGACCACCAGACGATGGGGTCGGACGGATGCTGAAGGTACAACACCCGCGTGCCCTCCCACGGCGGCTCGGCGATCCGTCGGATGTCTTCGGAGTCGTTGGCTTGGGCGAACCGCACGGTGCGACCGTTGTCGTAGCGGGGCTCGACTTCGCGAGTTCCCGGGTCGCGGCGCCGTACCAGCCCGCTCCACAACGCGCTCTCGTGGGGCGGTCCGACCCACAACACCGAGGAGAAGCCCATCTTTGCGATGTCGGGCAACCACGGGAAGGCGCCCTGACCGCCCATCGAACCGAGGCTCTCGCCGTACAACAGCAGCTTTGGGCGCCGCTCCGGCGGCACCCGCAGCCAGCGGTCGTGGATGGTGTCGATCAGCAGCCGACCGGATTTGATCGACTTCTCCCGGTCGCCAAGAAACGAAATCCAGCTTGGCAGAAACGAATACTGCACCCCGACTAGCGCGGTGTCGCCGTTGTACATGGTCTCGATGGCCCTCGCGGCGACGGGGTTGATCCAGCCCGTCCCCGTCGTCGGGATGAGCACCAGCAGCTTGCGGTCGAACGCGCCGGTGCGCTCGAGTTCACGGACGACGACGTCCATCCGGCCCTCGTCGGTGTCGGCGGTCTGCAGGCCGGCGTACACGCGGATGGGCTCCTTTGCAGGTCGCCCGTTCAGCTTTGCCAGCTCGGCCGCGTGTGGCCCGGTGGCCACGAAGTTCCGGCCCTGATAGCCAAGGGTGCCCCACGGCGCCAACGACATTGGGCTACCCGACCTTTCCGACGCCTCGGGTTGGACGACGCCTTCCCGCGTTTGGGAGTTCTGCGGCTGAAACGCAAGGTTCGCCCCGGCCAGAAAACCCCGGTACAGCACACCGTTGAGCAGCAGAACGAGCACGATCACGACGATGGTCGTGCCGATGGCCAGTGCGACTTCCCTATCGAGGTGCCAGCGTCGAATGATCACTCGAGCAAGTACTTTGATGGCGTCGAGCACCACGCGGGACAACCCGACGCATGCGCCGCCGACGGCCACCGCAATGATCACCGTGCGTAGGTAGGACGACGTCACCGGACCTTCGATGCCCATCACGTCCGACACCTGACGTTGCCAACGGGCCGCCGGGATCAGCATCAGCAGGCTCGCGGTTGCCGAGAGCGCGACGGTACCGACCTTCAACCGGTTCTGGACGCGCTTCGGCGGCGGCCACCAGCGCATGCGATGAAAGACGAAGTGGTGGAACACCTTCCCGATGACGACACCGATGGCGTAACCGATCGACGCCGTGACGCCACCGATCACACCCTGGAACAGCCAGTCCCTGGGAAGCAGCGACGGAGTCAGCGACAGACAGAAGAACAGGGCCCCGACGCCAACGCCGACGAAGTCGAGTCGAATCAGGCCCCATGCCCAGACGAGCAGCGGATGCGAAGTATTGGCTGGCGCCCTCACCCGAACAGTCCGGGCAGCACGCCCTCCGACGTGCTGCGCAGCTCTGTCAGCGGGACGGTGAACAGGCCTTGGACCTCGACGGCAGTGCTGCCTTCGTCGACGACGCCGATGCGGGTGGCGGGCAAACCGCGGGCCTCACACATCGCACGGAACCGGCTCTCCTCGGTGCGCGGCACGGCGACGAGCACCCGCCCCGCGGACTCGGAGAACAGGAGTACAAAGGCCTCGGCCGCTGATTCATAACCGATGGGAAGCACCAGGCGGCAACCGGTTTCGCCTGCCATTGCCGCCTCGACGACGGCTTGAATCAGCCCTCCCTCGCTGAGATCGTGCGCAGCGGAGATCAGCCCGTCCTTCGACGCGGAGGCCAGGACTTCGCCGAGCAACTGCTCCCGCGCCAGGTCGACTTTGGGCGGCAGTCCACCGAGGTGGTCGGCGGTGACCTGAGCCCAGATCGAGCCGTCGAACTCGTCGCGGGTGTCTCCGAGCAGGATCAGCGTCTCACCCGGTTCGGTGCCGACGCCGGTGGGGATGCGTCGCGTCACGTCGTCGAGCACGCCGAGCACGCCGACCACGGGCGTTGGGAGGATGGCGGTGGTTCCGGTTTGGTTGTAGAAGCTGACGTTGCCGCCGGTGACCGGAATGCCAAGCGCCGCACAGCCATCAGCGAGCCCGCGGACGGCCTGGGCGAACTGCCACATCACCCCGGGATCCTCCGGCGAGCCGAAGTTGAGGCAGTTGGTGACGGCGACGGGGATGGCGCCGGTGACCGCGACGTTGCGATAGGCCTCCGCGAGCGCAAGCTGTGCCCCCGTGTACGGGTCGAGGAACGTGTAGCGCCCCGACGCATCGGTGGACACCGCGATACCGCGCCCGGTCGCTTCGTCGATGCGAAGCACACCACCGTCGGCGTGTTCAGCGAGCACCGTGTTGCCTCGCACGTAGCGGTCGTACTGCTCGGTGATGAACGCGCGGCTGCACAGGTGCGGGCTACCAAGCAGCGCAAGCAAAGTCGCGCGCAGCTCGTCGCCGGTCGACGGCCGTGGCAGATTGGCCGACGTGTCGGCGTTCAACGCGTCCTGGGTATCGGGCCGGATCACTGGGCGCTCGTAGATGGGCCCCTCGTGCGCCACGGTGCGAGGCGGCACGTCGACGACGGTCTCGCCGTTCCAGGTGATCTCGAGGTGCTCGCCGTCGGTCACCTCCCCGATGACCGTCGCAAGCACCTCCCACTTGCGGCAGACCGCCATGAACGCGTCCACGTGTTCCGGAGCGACGACTGCGCACATGCGTTCCTGTGATTCGCTGGACAGCACCTCCGCGGGGGTCATGAACTTCGCCCGCAGCGGTACCTTGTCGAGTTCGATCGACATGCCGCCATCGCCTGCCGAAGCGAGTTCGGAGGTGGCACAGGACAATCCGGCGCCGCCGAGGTCCTGAATGCCGATCACCAGGCCGGCGGCGTACAGCTCGAGACAGCACTCGATGAGCACCTTCTCCATGAACGGGTCGCCGACCTGAACCGAAGGGAGTTTCTTGCGACCCGGCCCGTCGCCCTCGTCACCGCCGAACGTCTCCGAGGCCAGCACCGACACGCCACCGATGCCGTCCAGGCCGGTCCGCGCGCCGAACAGAATGATCTTGTTGCCCGTCCCCGACGCGAAGGCCAGGTGCAGATCCTCCTTGCGGAGCACCCCGATGCACATCGCATTCACCAGCGGATTGCCCGCATAGGACGCGTCGAAGACCGTCTCACCGCCGATGTTTGGCAGGCCGAGCGAGTTCCCGTATCCGCCGACGCCGCGTACGACCCCGTCGAGCACCCTTCGGGTGTCCGGGGCGTCGGCCGCGCCGAAGCGCAACTGGTCCATGACCGCCACGGGGCGCGCACCCATCGCCATGATGTCGCGGACGATGCCGCCGACCCCGGTGGCCGCACCCTGGTACGGCTCGACGTACGACGGGTGGTTGTGGGACTCGACCTTGAACGTCACGGCCCAGCCGTCGCCGATGTCGACGACGCCTGCGTTCTCGCCGATGCCTGCGAGCATCGCGGCGCGCATGGCCTCGGTGGTGGTCTCGCCGAAGTAGCGCAGGTGGACCTTCGACGACTTGTAGGAGCAGTGCTCGCTCCACATCACCGAGTACATCGCCAGTTCGGCGTCGGTGGGCCGACGCCCGAGGATCTCGCGGATCCGCTGGTACTCGTCGTCCTTTAGCCCGAGCTCACGGAAGGGCTGCGGTTGGTCGGGAGTGGTTGCGGCGGTCTGGACGGTGTCAACTTCGTGGCTGAGCCCGGATGTCACGCGATCAGTCTAGTTGTGCTCGTCCGCCGTTCCTGGCTGCCGCGCATGCGAGCTGGCGTAGGCGCGCGCGACGATGGGTGCGCTGAGCCCGTGCAGCACAACGCTGCCGAGTACCACCAGCACCGTCGTCAACAGAACCTGTTTCTCGGCGCCACCGTCGAGCACGTTGAAGGCCAGTAGCCCGAAGACGATCGACGTCGTGCCACGGGGTCCTAGCCAGCCGACCAACAGTCGTTCCGGCCAGGTGAACGTCGACCCGAGCATGGCGATCAGTACGGGAATGAGCCGGACCACCGTCAGCGCCAGCAGGGCGAACACCACCATTCCAATGGAGACGCCGCCCGACATCACCGCCAGCACGCCGATCCCGCTGATCACGAACCACATCGCCGCGGTCAGCAGCACCGCGACATCGTCGACGAGTTCCAGTTCCTGGCGGAAGTCCGGCGAGCGCCGCACGTACTGGAACGCGATCCCGCACACGAACGAGGACACGAACCCGTTGCCGCCGATGCCGACGCTCAGCGCCCACGTGAGCACCGGTGCGGCGACCAGGATGATCCGCTTGGACTGCTCGGTCATCAGGTTGCGGTGTTCGGCGGCATTGGCCAGGGCGGCCAGGGCGGCACCGACCACGAGGCCCATGAGCACCGCCTTGACGGCTTCGGAAATCGCGGGGCCGACCGCGTCGACGGCTGACTTCTTGTCTTCGACGTCGGTGGCCAGCGCCAACGCGAAGACCAGAACCGGCGAGAGGATTCCGTCCTTGTAGCCGGCCTCGACGTTGAGCAGGTTGCGCACCCGTTCGGGCAGCCGTTCGTCGCGCAGAATCGAGGATGCCGGCGCGAAGTCGGTCGAGACCACCACGCAGGCGATCACCAGCAACACCGTCCAGGACAGCCCGGGCAGCAGCCACAGCCCCAGTACCGTCGCGGTCGCCACGCCCAGTGGTAACGCGATGAGCAGCAGTCGGAGCGCCGAGCGAGGATCGCGGCCGAACAGTCCGCCACGCACGTCGGTGGCGTCGACGAACAGCAGCACCGCCAGGACGAGTTCGGCGAGTTGTTCGACGACATGGGTATTCAGGATGTCGGCCAGCGCGTGATACGTGCCGTACTCGATCGCCACTCCCGCGAGCACGAGCAGGATCGGCGCGGTGATCCGCCCCCGCTGCATGGGTTGGGCAAGCAGCGCCCAGAGGGCCAACACCGCCGACAGCGCTATCAGGGACTGAACCACGGGCGCGATCTTGCCAGTGGCCCGGTGCCGCTGTCAGTCCGTCGGATCAGACCGCAAGCGCTACTGCCCCGCTACGCAGAACGCATTGCCGTCGGGATCGGCCAACACCACCCAGCCGAAGTCGCCGATGCTGTGCCGTCCCGTTTCGGACGCCCCCGCCGCCACCAGGCGGGCCACCTCGGCCTCGACGTCGTCGGACGTGAAGTCGAGGTGGACCCGGTTCTTGCCGGGCGTCGGGTCGGGCACCTTCTGAAAGCCAAGCCGCGGACCCTCGGACCGGATGACGACGACGAACTCGTCGGGCATCAGCTCCTGTACCTCGCCACCGAACTGCGCGGCCCACCACGCCGCCGCCCGGCCTGGGGCCGCACTGTCGAACGTGACCATTTCCATCTTGAGCGCCATGGCCCGACGCTAGCTCACGCCGGCGACAAGAAGGCCTGCAATGCAAGGGAATAGGCGTTGACGTCGGCAGCCCCCATCAGTTCCCGCGCCGAATGCATCGCCAGCTGCGCAGCACCGACGTCGACCGTCGGAATCCCGGTTCGGGCCGAGGTCATCGGACCGATCGTCGACCCGCAGGGCAGATCGGCCCGGTGTTCGTAGCGCTGCAGTGGCACCCCGGCCTGCGCGCACGCCAGCGCGAACGCCGCGGCGGTGCGGCTGTCGGTGGCGTAGCGCAGGTTCGGCTGCACCTTCAGCACGGGCCCGGCGTTGACCTCGATGAGGTGGCCCGGCTCGTGACGTTCCGGGTAGTTGGGGTGCGTGGCGTGCGCCATGTCGCCCGAGGCCACCATCGATCCGGGCAGCCTGCGTAGGAAGTCCTCCCGCGTGCCGCCCGCGGACAGGGTGATCCGTTCGAGCACCGTCAGCAGCAGGTCGGATTGCGCGCCGTGATCCGACGTCGAGCCGACCTCTTCGTGGTCGAAGAGCGCCAGCACGGGCACGTCGTCGCGCGACTCGGCGGCCAGGAACGCCTCCAGCCCGGCATAGCAGGTGCCTTGATTGTCGAGCCGAGGGGCGCTGACCAGTTCGCGTTCGGCGCCGACGAGCGTCGCGGGCGTCAGATCGTGGGTCATCAGGTCGGCGGCCAGCACGTCGGAGGGGTCGACGTCCGCGCGCTCGGCCACGTAGTCCAGGAAGGAACGCGTCCCGCCGCCGACACCCCAGACGGCGTTGACATGGCGCTGCGGGTTCAGTTCCAGGCCCTTGCGGTCTTCGGAGAGGTGGATGGCCAGCTGGGGCACCCGCAGGATGGGGTCGTCGATGCGGACCAGCACGTGCCCGACGCCGCCGTTCCCCCGGTCGCTACGCTCCTGCCCGCCGGACGTTCCGGACCGCAGGGACAGCCGTCCGCTGACACCCAAATCCCGGTCCAGCCACGAGTTCAGCCACGCCCCGCCGTAGGGCTCGAGCGCCACCACCTGCCAACCGGATAGGAAGCGGTCGGGGTGCTGCTTGACCCGCAGGTTCGGGCTGTCGGTGTGCCCTCCGACGATGCGGAAGGGGACGCCGGCGTCGACCGACTTCCATGCGACCAGCGAGCCTGCCCGCACGACGAAGTAGCCGGGAGCGTCCGACGGCCAAGCGTCGCCCTCGTCGAGCTCGGTGAAGCCCGCGTCGCTCAGCCGCTGCGCAACGGTGACGCACACGTGGAAGGGCGACGGGGAGGCGTCGATGAATTCACAGAGGCCTTGCGGGCTAGCTGCCATCTTTGTATCTTGACGGGCGTTTTCGCGGAGCGTCGCGCTAGGGTCCATTTGTGCCCGCCCCGTTGCCACAGCCCGTCGCGGCACCGCTCACGCCGGCAGCCATCTTTCTGGTAGCGACCATCGACGACGGCGGCGAGGCAAGAGTTCACGACGCCCTCGGCGACCTGTCCGGACTGGTGCGCGCAGTTGGGTTCCGCGACCCGGGTCGATTGCTTTCGTTGGTGACCTCCATCGGCTCAGACGTATGGGACCGACTCTTCTCCGGACCCCGCCCCGCCGAGTTGCATCCGTTCGTCGCACTGAAGGGTCCGCGGCATTACGCCCCTTCCACGCCAGGCGATCTGCTGTTCCACGTCAAAGCCACGTCGCTGGACTACGCCTTCGAACTCGCCAAGCGCATCGTGAACGCGATGGCAGGCGCGGTCACTGTGGTCGACGAGGTCCAGGGCTTCAAGTTCTTCGACAACCGCGACCTGATGGGATTCGTGGACGGCACCGAGAATCCCGCAGGCGCGGTGGCGATCAACGCCACGTCGATCGGTGCGGAGGATCCCGACTTCGCGGGCGGCTGCTATGTGCACGTCCAGAAGTACCTGCACGACATGAGCAAATGGGACGCGCTGTCAGTCACCGAGCAGGAGCGGGTGATCGGCCGGACCAAGCTCGAGGACATCGAGCTGGACGACGACGAGAAGCCCGCCAATTCCCACCTGGCCCTCAACGTCATCGAAGACGCCGACGGTAACGAGCTGAAGATCGTGCGGCACAACATGCCGTTCGGCGAAGTTGGCAAGTCCGAGTACGGCACGTATTACATCGCCTACTCGCGGACCCCGGCGGTCACCGAGCGGATGCTGAACAACATGTTCATCGGCGACCCGCCTGGCAACACCGACCGCATTCTCGACTTCTCCACGGCGATGACGGGCACGATGTTCTTCACACCGTCCGCTGATTTTCTCGATGACCCACCGCCGCTGCCGAATTCGGAGCCCGAGGAACCCGAAGCAGCTCCCACCCACGACGGCTCACTGGCGATCGGCAGCCTGAAAGGAACACCCTGATGAACAATCTGTACCGCGAGCTTGCTCCGATCACCGACGAGGCGTGGGAGGAGATCGAGACCGAGGCCACCCGAACCTTCAAGCGCCACATTGCCGGCAGGCGGGTCGTCGATGTGAGCGAGCCGGGCGGACCGGTGACGGCGGCCATCAGCACCGGCCATCTGCTGGACGTCGCATCCCCGGGAGACGGCGTCACGGCCCATCTTCGCGAGAGCAAACCCCTTGTCCGGTTGCGGGTTCCGTTCACCATCGCCCGGACCGACATCGACGACGTCGAACGCGGATCGCAGGATTCGGACTGGGACCCGGTCAAGGAGGCCGCCAAGCAGCTGGCCTTCGCCGAGGACCGCGCGATCTTCGAGGGGTACGCGGCCGCTTCGATCGAGGGCATCCGGTCCTCGAGCTCCAACCCGCCGCTGACCTTGCCGTCGGATCCCGCAGAGATTCCCGACGTGATCTCGCAGGCGCTGTCCGAACTGCGGCTGGCCGGCGTCGACGGCCCGTACTGCGTGCTCCTGTCGGCCGATGTGTACACCCAGGTCAGCGAGACGACCGCACACGGCTATCCAATCCGCGAGCACCTCAGTCGGCTCATCGACGGCGAGATCATCTGGGCGCCCGCGATCGACGGGGCGTTCGTGCTCTCGACCCGTGGCGGCGACTTCGACCTGCAACTGGGCACCGACGTGTCGATCGGCTACCTGTCGCACGACGCCGACACCGTCCAGTTGTACCTGCAGGAGACGTTGACGTTCCTCGCCTACACGGCCGAGGCGTCCGTCGCGCTGACCGCCTAGCGCAGTTCCCGCGAGCGTGCGTGTCGGTACGCCGACACGCCGGGGCATTTGGCATCTCACGCACGCTCGTCGCGGCATCGCCGAGTTATGGAATAACTAGTCCGGAATGGGACTTATGCGGGGTGGCTTCAGAAACTTCTCGCAGGAGGTACTTACCATGACGAACACACTGACCGGCAAGACCGCACTGGTCACCGGCGCGACCGCGGGCATCGGCTACGCCGTCGCCGTACAGTTGGCCGCCGAAGGCGCCGAGGTGATCGTGCACGGCCGCGACGCCGAGCGCGGCGCAAAGGCCGTGCAGGACATCGAAAACGCAGGCGGCAAGGCACGTTTCGTCGCCGCCGACGTCTCAAAGGCCGCCGACGTGCGGCGCCTCGCTGACGAGGCGGGCGCCGTCGACATCCTGGTCAACAACGCGGGCATCTACCGGTTCGCCCCGACGTTCGACACCACGGACGCCGACTTCGACGACCAAATCGACACGAACCTGCGTGCGCCTTACATTCTGGTGCAGAAGCTGGTTCCGGGAATGATCAAGCGCGGTAGCGGCTCGGTGATCAACGTGACGACCGTCGGGGCGAGCACGCCAGCTGGCGGCGCGGGCATCTACGGCGCCAGCAAGGCTGCCCTCGAGCTCCTGACCAAGTTGTGGGCGGACGAGTTCGGCACCCGGGGCGTACGGGTCAACGCCGTCGCCCCAGGGCCGACGCGGACACCGGGTACCGCCGACCTGTCCACCGAGTTGATCGAAGGCCTCGGCCGCACCACCGCACTTGGCCGCACAGCCGAGGCCGACGAGATCGCCAACGTCGTGACGTTCGTCGCCTCCCCGGCCGCGAGCTACGTGAACGGCGCGATCCTCACCGTCGGTGGTGGCGCGCAGGCGATCAAGCCGGCCGCCTAACCCCTTGCGATTTCGGCGCGGTTTCGTTCGCTCAGCGAACGGACCGCGCCGAAGTCGTGGCTACTACGCCGCAAGCACCGCGTCGAGCGCCGAGTAGAACACCCCAAGTCCGTCGTCGGACGGACCGGTCAACGCCTCGGTGGCATGTTCGGGATGGGGCATCAGTCCGACGACCCGGCCGTTGGCCGAGGCGACCCCGGCGATGTCACGCATCGAACCGTTCGGGTTGTCGCGGTAGCGGAAGACCACCCGGCCCTCGCCTTCCAGTTCGTCGAGCACTGCTTCCGAGGCGACGTAACGCCCCTCCCCCGACTTCAGCGGAACCAGGACGTCGGCGCCCTCCTCGAAGCGCGTGGTCCACGCCGTGGAGTTCGACGCCACCTCGAGCCAGATGTCCTTGCAGACGAAGTGCAGGCCGGCGTTGCGAGTCAATGCGCCGGGGAGCAGACCAGCCTCGCACAACACCTGAAAACCGTTGCAGATACCCAACACTGGCATGCCCTTGGTCGCCGCGGACACGACCTCTTCCATCACCGGGGCGAATTTGGCGATCGCGCCACAGCGCAGGTAGTCGCCGTACGAGAAGCCGCCTGGCACGATCACGGCGTCCACACCCTTCAGGTCGGCGTCGGCGTGCCAGAGGTTAACCGATTCGGCCCCGACGGCACGGGCGGCGCGGGCGGCATCGACGTCGTCGAGGGTGCCGGGGAAGGTGATCACGCCGACCCGAGCGGTCATTCCGACTCCCGGTGCACCGAGAATTCCTCGATGACGGTGTTGGCGAGCAGCGACTCGGCGATCTCCTCGAGCACCTTGTCCGAGACATCGTCATCGACCTCGAGTTCGAACCGCTTGCCCTGCCTGACATCTGAGATTCCGGCATGGCCCAGCCGCCCCAGCGCGCCGACGATGGCCTGACCCTGCGGGTCGAGGATCTCGGCTTTGGGCATGACGTGCACTACGACCCGGGCCACGGGCACTCCTCTGCATGTCGGTACTGACTGGCTGGCAAATCTGTCGGGAATGACTCTACCGGCGTGGGCGCGGTCCAGAATGGAGCCATGCAGTTGACGCATTTCGGCCATTCATGCCTGCTCGCCAGCTTCGCCGACGGCAAGGGCGGGGACACCAGCGTGCTATTCGACCCTGGCAACTTCTCCCACGGCTTCGAGGGCATCACTGGCCTGTCGGCGATCCTGATCACCCATCAGCATCCCGACCACGCGGATACGGCCCGGCTGCCCGCGCTGCTTGACGCCAACCCGCAGGCCGCGCTATACGCCGACCCCATGACCGCCGCGCAGCTGGGCGGGTCGTGGACGGCGGTCCACGTCGGCGACGCGTTCTCGGTCGGCCACCTCGCGGTGCGCGGCGTCGGCGGCAAGCACGCGGTGATCCACCCGGACATCCCGGTGATCGACAACATCTCGTACCTGCTCGGCGACGGCAACCACCCGGCCCGGCTCATGCACCCCGGCGACGCC